>NZ_JBHXMY010000110.1:0-13624 GCF_042720195.1 Nocardia sp. NPDC058497
TGCCTTTTCTCGCCCCCCAGCGTTTCTCTTGCCAATCTTTCTGACTAGATCCTGGGGGAACACATGTCCGAAAGGTGCCGATTTCGCCGCCCGTCTCATCGATCCCGCCGCGATCGCGGCAGCGGGGCACTCGGCGGTCCTCGCCTATATCTCACCGAGCAGACCGGGTGCGAATTTCGGCGCCAAACCGATCACCGCCGAGTACGCACGCGCACTCGCCGCGGCGGGCCTGGATGTCGTATCCATCTGGCAGTACGGCAAACCCGGCAATGCCACCCCGTCGGACTGGACGACAGGATTCGACGGTGGCAGGCGGATGGCCGAGCAGGCGCTGGCCACCCATCTCCGCGTGGGCGGTTCCCGGCAGGCCCCGATCTTCTTCGCCGTCGACGAGGACATCTCGCTCGCGCAGTGGAACCAGACGGCCGTCGAATTCTTCCGCGGTGTCAACACGGTGCTGGGTACGGAATGGACCGGCATCTACGGGCATTCGCGGGTGTGCGCGTGGGCGATCGAGGACAATGTGGTCGGCCGTCGCGGTGACTTCAGCTGGGTGTGGCAGACCCGCGCCTGGTCGGGCGCCGAGCGCGAGCCCAGAGCGGTGCTGTACCAGCGGATCATCGATACCCCGAGTAATCCCGGCCCGCTCATCGACGGCACACATGTCGATGTCAACGACATCCTGGCGCCCGACTTCGGGCAGTGGAACCTGGACCGCTCGGTTCCGGTGCCTCAGTTCACCGAGCTCGACCGGCTCGGGCGCTCGCATTCCCCGCGAGACGGAGCGCGGATCACCAACTTCCTCCTGCACACCCAGGAGGGCAACGGCACCGCCGAATCCCTGGCCGCCTACCTCAACAACCCCGCCAACGGCGTCTCCTACCACTACACGCTGCGCGACGCGATCGTGGTGCGGGTCGTGCCGGAGGAACTCGCCTCCTGGTCGGTGCTGTCGGCCAATCCGTTCACGGTGAACCTGTGTTTCGCGGGCAGCCGGGTCGCGTGGTCGCGGGCGGACTGGCTCGACATCGACGACGACCTGCGTATCGCCGCCTACCTCGCCGTCCGCAGCGCACACCGGCACGGC
Source organism: Nocardia sp. NPDC058497 (assembly GCF_042720195.1). Taxonomy (NCBI): domain Bacteria; kingdom Bacillati; phylum Actinomycetota; class Actinomycetes; order Mycobacteriales; family Nocardiaceae; genus Nocardia; species Nocardia sp. NPDC058497. Next base: position 1,088 of record NZ_JBHXMY010000110.1, read on the forward strand.
TATTCGACGGCGGTCATCGCCCCGGACTACCGCGTGGGCGACGGCATCGCCGATCACCAGTACGTGACCCGGGCGCTCGGCATCGGCACGCACACCGACGTGGGCCCGAACTTTCCCTGGGATGTCTTCGCCGGCTATGTCGCCGCCTTCGCCGGCACGGTCCCCAACGCCATCGATGACAGGGCGGCGGCATCGCCCTGGCTCGGCGCCCGGCGCACCGACGGCGAACTCGCGACTCCCGACGGCCTCGGTCGCTTCGCCGAGTTCGAGCACGGGTACGTCTACTGGCACCCGGACACCGACGCCCACGCGATCCCGACGGCGATCATGACCAAGTACGCCGAACTCGGTTGGGAGGCAGGGTCGCTGGGCTACCCGACCGCCGAGCATGCCGAACGGTCCGACCCGCGCGGCACCGGTCCCGGTCTCGCGCAGGCCTTCCAGGGCGGGACCGTCTACCGCCGCGCCGGGCAACCCGCGTATCGCGTCCACGGCGCGATCGGCGCGCGATGGTCGGCGGCCGGATTAGAGAACGGCGAGCTCGGCTGGCCCGCCTCGGACGAGATCGCCCACGACGACGGCGTCTACCAGGAGTTCGAGTTCGGCCGGATCTACTGGGTGCCGGAACAGATTGTCGCGCTGCGTAATTCCGGCGACCCCGACACTCCGCTCGAGCGTCCCGCGTGAGCGGGCGAGCGACCGTGTCGCCGCACTGACTACGCTGGCGGAGTGCCGCGCGCGGACGTGGCACGCCGACCCGTGAGGAGAATCGCGCCATGTGGCCGACCGACTGGCCGTCGTCAGCTCGCACGATCGCTACCGCCGTCGAGGCCGCCGTCGCCTCGGCGCACGCGGCCGACGAACCCGCGTTCACCGAGGCGGTCGCGAACCTCGCCGAGCTTCCCGCCGACCAGGTGAGCTCGGTGCTGGCGGCGATCGTGCGGGAACTGCTGGAGATCGCTCATCCCGACGGGCTCACCGGCGACGACGTGCGGGCCGTGCTGGAGGCGGTGGTGCGGCAGTCGGCGACGTGGTTCTCCCGCATCGACGCCGCCGCGGTCGTCGGCGCGCTCACCGGCGCACTCGGGGTCGACGACGCGAACGACCCCGACCATGCCACGACGAATCCGCAGCCTGCCGCGGTGCTGCTCATCGCCTACCTGGCAGGGCTCGCGCGGGTTCCCGCACAGGACAGCGTTCGGCGGGCCATCGACGAGATCGCCAGGGCCGAAACGGTCGAAATGCCCTGAGTGACCGAATATCGGTCGTAGTGTCCCCACGACCCCCGGCGTACGATCGGCACACCACACTGACGCGGATTCTTCCAGCACGAGGTGATGTCGCATGGTGGACACCGAAGTCCTCATCGTCGGCGCCGGTCCGGTGGGATCGGCAGCGGCCGTCGAACTGGTTCGGCGCGGGGCGCGCTGCCGGATCGTCGACGCGCTGACCAGTCCACCGCGGTATGCGAAAGCGGTCGGAATCCAGCCACGCACGCTGGAGCTCTTCGAGGCGATGGGTGTTCTCCGGGAGATTCTCGACGCCTCGATTCAGCTGCGCGGTCAGATCGTCTACGTCAACGGGGTCGAGGCAGACCGGTTGGAGTTGAGCTTGCCGCCCGACGTGCCGTTCGGGTTCATCGGCATCCCCCAGTACGAGACCGAACGCATTCTGTGGCAGCGGTTGGCGTCGATGGGGACGTCTGTCGAGCGTGGCGTCACGCTCACCGGGTTCACCCAGGACGACGACGGCGTCGATGCCACGCTCCGCGGACCCGACGGCGAGCACACCGTCCGGGCGCGGTATCTGGTGGGCTGCGACGGCGCGCACAGCACCGTCCGCAAGGCGCTGGGCCTGAGCTTCGAAGGCGCGGCGTTCACCGAGCAGTACATGCTCGGCGATGTGGAACTGGACTGGTCGCAACCGCGTGGCTACGGCGTGCGGGCGATGCATCGGACCGACGGCGTCACCGACGACGTGCTGGTCTGCATCCCGCTGCCGGGCCACCACCGCTACCGGGTGTCGATGCGCGTGCCGCCGGAGCTCGAGGTCACCGACGGCGACAAGGTGGCGCACGGCATCAGCAGCGGACCTGCGCCCGAACTCGCACACATCCAGGCGGTCCTGGACCGGCTGGCACCCGAACCGACGACGGCGTCGCGGATGCGCTGGTCGTCGGTGTTCCGGATCAGCCACCGCATCGTCGACTCCTATGGGCGGGGGCGGGTTTTCGTCGCCGGCGACGCGGCCCATATTCATCCGCCCACGGGCGCTCAGGGCATGAACACCGGCATCCAGGACGCGCACAACCTCGCCTGGAAACTCGCGCTCGCGGTAGCGGGGGTGGCCGCGCCGGACCTGCTGGCGAGCTACGACGCCGAACGCAGGCCCGTCGGGGAGGAAGTAGTCGGCCGCACCGTGCGCCACGCCAGGGAGGGCATCGGTGCCGGGGAAACCGACCCCGTCCAGGTGCTGCGGCGCGAGGCCCAACTGCTGATCGACTATCGCGACAGTCCCGTGGTGGCCGAATCCGCCGCCGGCGCACCGGCACCATCGGCGGGCAGCCGCGCCCCGGACGCGACCGGGCTGACCCGTGCGGCGGTGACCGATTCCTTTCGGCTGTTCACCCTGCTCACCGGCCCGGACCACACCGTCCTCGCCTATGTCGACGGCACCTGCGACGCCACGGCGATCGACACCATCGAAGCGTGGGTCGACCGCATCCGGGCAGTGACCGGCGGCAGGCTGGATACCTACCTGATCGCCGCACCCGACGCCGTCATCGCGCAGACGACGCTGTCGATCATCCGTGACCGTGACGGCGACTTCGCACGTCGGTACCACGCGGGGCCGGGCGCCGTCTATGTCGTGCGCCCCGACGGCTACCTGGGATACGCCGCCTGCCCTGTCTCGTCGGACGACGTCACCCACCACCTCGAAACGATCTTCGCCCCGCTGAGAACACCCTGACCGGCCCCGCTCGAGGCCTTACGCGGCGCCGGTTTCGCCTCGGCCGCTGCGGGTAGGCGCGCAGGAAGGAGGGGTTCGCTGACGACCTGAGGAGTAGGCATGCGCGTCGTGATTGTCGGAGCCACCGGAAATATCGGAACCAGCGTCATCGAAGCGCTGGCAGGGGATGCACAGATCGACGAGATAGTCGGCATCGCCCGGCGGATGCCCGCCGAGGAGCCGCCGGGCGTGCGGTGGGAGCGCGCCGACGTTCGCACCGACGAGCTGGAGTCGCTGTTCCACGGCGCGGACGTGGTCGTGCACCTGGCCTGGCTGTTCCAGCCGACCCATCAGCCGCTCACGACCTGGCGCGCCAATGTCGGCGGAACCGAACGGGTATTGCGTGCCGTCGCCGCGGCGCAGGTTCCCGCACTCGTCTATGCCTCGTCGGTCGGCGCGTACTCGCCGTGCGACGACGACCGCCGGGTGCCGGAGAGCTGGCCCACCGACGGCTGGCCCGCCGCCGGGTACATGCGGGAAAAGGCCTATGTCGAACGGCTTCTCGACAGATTCGAAGCCGAGTATCCCGACCGCCGCGTAGTGCGGATGCGGCCGGCGTTCAGTTTCCGGCGGGAGGCCGCGAGTGAACAGCGGCGACTGTTCCTCGGCCCGTTGCTGCCGAACAGACTCGTCCGGCCCGGCGTCATGCCGATCCTGCTGCTCCCCCGCGGGCTGCGGTTCCAGGCCGTGCACAGTCGCGATGTCGGAAAGGCTTACGCGCTCGCCGTCACCACCCAGGCGCGGGGCCCGTTCAATCTGGCGGCCGAGCCGGTGGTGGACCGGGCCGCGCTGGGCGCCGCGCTCGGAGCCCGCACCGTGGAGGTCCCGCCGATGCTGGTGCGCACCGCGCTGGCGACGGGATGGCACGCACGGCTGGTCCCAGCCTCACCGGACCTGTTCGACGCGATGCTGCATCTGCCCCTGATGGACACCGGCCGGGCACGAGCCGAACTCGGGTGGCAGCCCCGGTTCAGCTCCGAAGAGGCGATCCACCACATGCTGGGCGGTCTGCGCAGCGGTGCGGGCAGCGATACGCCGCCGCTCGATCCCCACGCGGGCGGACCGCTGCGCATCCACGAATTCACCACGGGAATGGGAATCCGGGAGGACGCCGCTCTGCGCGTCTGAGTCCGCGCTCGTCGGCGACGCCCGTCGCGGCTTACGCGCTGTCGACCAGTTCGTTGTGGCCTGCCATGCGGGCACAGCTGGCGCAGCAGTACACGGTGCCGGTCGCCTCGACGCCGTGGCCGAGGATCCGGCAGCCGCAGTGCGCGCAGCTCGGTGCGAGTTTCGATGCGGCACATTCGATGCTGTCGAAGGTCCAGCTGTCGCCGTTACGGCTGACGGTGAAGGATCGGGCGTAGTCGTTGCCGCAGGTTTCGCAGATGGCCATGGATGATCACCTCTCGGTCGGATCGATGTCAGCGTTGACGGACGAGCGCGGCTACGCCGTCTTCCGACGGCAGGCCACCGGTAACCGTGGTCACTTCGGCTCCCATCAGGAGCGCGGCGACGGGAAGAGCTTCATCGGCTCGGCAGGTCTGGTGTGGTGCCGTGCCCGCGGTCCAGCTCGCCGGTCCGTCCGGGCCCGCGACCACCTGTGCGCGGTCGGCGCCGACCAGTACGGTGCGGTCACCGAGCCGGTCCGGGTCGATCAGCAGGCGATCGACATTGGCCATCCGCAGCGCTTCAGCGGTCGCGCCGAGTCCGGTGACAGCCAGGCCGCCCGCACGGGCGAGTTCGGCGGCGAGGGTGTCGAGCACCTCCTGCTGCACCGCGTGCTGACGCAGCAGCGGTATCAAGTACGGCAGCGGTGAGACCCGGACGACCTCTCGCGCGGGTGGCTCGGGCAGAAATTCGTCGACGTGGACGGTGTTCTCGTCCAAGATCAGCAGCCTGCCCGCCCGGCCGCGCCCCGGCGGGCTGTCGGTGATCGCGCGGTCGAACAGGTCGAGCATTCCCCGGCCCGCGCCGGCGGTCACCAGCCGTTCCCGGATGGATCGGCAGCGCAGGTCCCATGGCTGTGCGGAGTCCTCGGTGTCGGGTGACGCGTCCATGTACACGACGGCGAACGGCCCGCGCCGCTCCGCGATCTCCAGCAGGTTCATGTCAGTCACACCGCGCGCGTACCCGATCACGGGAACCCGAATCGCGTTGTCGCCGATTTCGGCACACCGAGTTCGGGTGGGAGCGGGGACTCCGACGGTGGCCGTGCACCCGGATCCGTGAGCGCGGGACGAGCACCCGTGGCATCGGCCAGGTCCGTGTACAGCGGCAACCATTCGGTCAGGCCGGCGGCGGTGACGATGCGGTCGATCGTCGAGGGCATGGGGTTGACCACGCTCATCCGCGCGCCGCCGCGGCGGTACGCCTTGGCGCGGGCGGCCATGTCGAAGATGGCCCGGCACGACATGAACGTCACGTCGCTGATGTCGACCACCAGGTGCCCGCGCTCCCCCGCGGTCCGCACGGCGTCGTCGAGGATGTCCCGCCACCGGGCCGCGGTACACGCATCGATCTCCCCGTACACCTGCACGACGGTGGCCCCGCCGCCGAGGACGATCTCGGCGCGCAGGCGTGACGCGAGGTCGACGGGCTGGTCGTCGCCGCGGCTGGAATTGGTGTTCACGAGTACCCATTCCTCGGCACCGGCAAGCTCGCACGGCCCCACCGGTCCTGGCTGCTCGAGATCTGCTGGTCTTTCCCATTCCAGCACGCCGGATCGGCGCTGTCATCGGTTGTAATCCACCTGATGCGGAGCACCGGAATCGCGGGATCCGATGAGTTCCGGCGTTCGGAACCGTCATCACCACCATGAGGACGACATCGAAGGACGGCACGGAACTCGCCTACGACGTCTCCGGCGACGGGCCGGCGCTGATCTACATCACCGGCGCGACCTGCTTCCGGACGTTCCGGCCCATCGCCGCCGACGCCGCGGTGTTCGCCACGGAGTTCAGCGTCTACAACTACGACCGCCGCGGCCGCGGCGACAGCGGGAACACGATGCCGTACACGGTCGAGCGGGAGGTCGACGACATCGAGGCGCTGGTCGATGCCGCGGGTGGCACCGCGATCCTCTACGGCCATTCCTCGGGCGCCGCCCTGGCTCTCGAAGCCGCGGCGCGCATGCCGCACAAGATCGCCGCGGTGGCGATCTACGACGCGTCCTACGTGCACGACGAGGCCGAACGGGTTTCCTACGCCCAGTTGGCCAAGGAGGTGAGCGCCCTTCTCGCAGCCGACAAGAACGCGCAGGCGCTGAAGGTCTTCCTCCGAGGAATAGGCATGCCGCGCGCGTTCGTCGCGCTGTTGCCGTTGTTCCCCGGCTGGAAGACCATGAAGGCCCTCGCCCCGACCTTGATGTACGACATCGGCCTGACCGAGGTTCTGCCACCGGTGGAACGGTTCACGAGTATCGACGCGCCCGTGCTCGTCGCGGTCGGCGAAAAGAGCCCGCCCGGCCTGCATCAGGTGGCGAGTCAGTTGGCCGAGGCCATTCCCCACGCGACCCATCGCGTGCTGGCCGGACAAAACCATATGGTCAGTGCCAAGGCGTTGCTGCCGATGCTGCGGGAAGCGGCGGTGAACGCCTGACCGGCAGCCCAGCTAGGGCGCGTCGCCGTAGATGACGAGCCAGATCGCGCGGCCCAGCGCTTCGGCCAATTCCTCGTCGCCGATACCGGTTTCGGCGGCGAACGCGACCGAAATCGTGCGCTCGACCATCGAGGTGAGCACCAGCGCCGTGGCCAGCGGATCGAGCTGCTGCCCGACGCGGCCCGCCGCCCGTTCGGCCTCGAGCCGCGCGCGCACCAGCTCGGCGAAGGTCGCCACGCGCGAGCGCCAGTAAGCGCCGACTTCCCGGTCGTAGGAGGCGACTTCGCTCAGGGCGAGCAGCAGATAGCGGTGATCGCGGAAACCGCCGATCATCGCGCGCATCGCTTGCACGACACCGGCCTGCTGATCGGTGTGCTCGGCGCTCCACCACAGTTCCGCCGCCGCGAACAGATCGGTGGTCGCCAGCTCCGCCATCCGGATCAGCAGCCGGCTCTTGTCCGGAAAGTAGCGGTAGAAGGTGGATCTGGCCGCACCGGAGGCCGCGGCGATCTTCTGCACGGCGATCTCGGTGAACGGTGTGCCGTCGGCGAGCAGGTCTTCGACCGCGGTCAGGACCCGGCGCTCGAATTCGGCGCGCCGGTCGTCGGCGGGTTTGCGCGCTGATCGCGGGACGCGGGTCAACGAGGGCATCGGCGGACCGTTGCCGGTGTCGAGGCTGGTGCGCTGGCAGTGACCATGCGCCCATTGTGCCCGTCGCGCACCGGGCCGGTTCGGCGGCCGGGTGCGGGCGCCGGGAATCCTGTTGCGCGGGTTCGCTATTGACACCGTCGCGCCGATCACCTCATCATCAATCGGACACACTGTCCGAGACTTGTTGACCGAGGCGGTTCTCATGGTCGATTCCCCTGCCACCGCGGTCGACCGGGCGGACGTCGTCGTTGTCGGCGCGCGCTGCGCCGGGTCGGCGACGGCAGCGACGCTGGCAGGGGCGGGTCGCGATGTCGTCGTCCTCGATGCCGCCGCCTTTCCGTCGGACACGCTGTCCACCCATCTGCTCTGGCCCGCCGGTCTGGCCGAACTTCAGCGTCTCGACGCGCTGGCCGCCGTCGAAGAACTCGGTGCGCCACGGCTGACGACGGCCTTCGCGCAGGGCGCTGGCTACGGCGTCGGTTCCGTGTTTCCCGCGGTCGACGGCATCGACTACGCGATGTGTGTGCGCCGTACCGGACTCGACGCGGCGCTGGTGCGCATGGCGGTGGCCGCCGGCGCCGAGGTTCGGCCGCGCTGCCGGGTCACCTCGGTCGTGTGGGACGGAAACCGTTGTGCCGGTGTGCGGTATCTCGACAGCGCGGGCCGGGTCGTGGAGATCCGCGCGGCGCTCGTCGTCGGGGCGGACGGGCGGCGCAGCACCATCGCGCGGGCGGTGGGCGCTGAGCAGCCGTTCCTGATCGTGCCCAGTGGGCGCGACTGCTACTTCGCCTACTGGCGTGAGGCCACCGACGCGCCGCGCCACATCGCTGCCCAGTGGCGCGAGGGCTCCGACCTCGGCACGGCCTTCCCGTGTGACGACGGACTGGTGCTCAGTCTGGTGCAGCCGCCCGCTGTCGCCGGTGGCGCCCGCGGGCCCGGTGCAGCGGAGCGCCGCTATGTCGAAGCCCTGGCACGGATTCCGGACCTGACCGAGCGGCTGCGTGGCTGTGAGCGGGTGGGTCGCGTCCGCTCCGCCACCGGCATCTCCTCCTACTTCCGGCGCTCCGCGGGTCCCGGCTGGGCGCTGCCCGGCGACTCGGGACATTTCAAGGACCCCGTCACGGCGCAGGGCATCCGGGACGCACTGCACTACGGCCGGACACTCGCCGAGTCGGCCGTCGAGGTTCTCGACGACCCGCGCGCACTCGATGCGGCGCTGACGGAGTGGGAGCGCCGTCGCATCACCGAGTGCCGCGAGATCTTCCACTGGACCAATCGGCTGGCACGCGGTGAGGCCATGCGCCCCTTGGAGATCGAGCTCTACCGCACTGCCGTCGACGATCCGGAACTGGCGGAGATCACCACCGGCATCTTCTCCCGCACCCGCAGGCCCGCCGAGCTGTACACCCCGGCACGGGCGCTGCGCCTGGCCGGGCGCGCGCTGCGCCATCAGCACACCCCCGCCGTCCTCGCCGATCTGGCGCGCGAGCTCCGCGACGCGACCGGCGAATGGCTCACCACGCGAACAACTCTGCGTGGCACGGTTCCTCGCTCCACGGCAGCCTCCACGCCGCGCTCTACCCTCACCACCGCAGGTCCAGGAGAACACCATGCCTGATCAGCCGACACCGTTGTCAGCACCGATCACCCGGCGCACCGCGTTGCGCGCCGGACTCGTCGCCGGGGCCGCACTCGCGGTCGCTCCCCCGGGTGCCTCCGCCGCCCGCCGCTCGCCGCTGCTGCGATCGGGCGGTAAGGCGGTGGCCATCTTCGGCGGCGGCATGGCCGGTCTGAGCGCGGCCCACGAACTGGCCGAGCGCGGATACGAGGTCACCGTCTACGAACCCGCGTTCCTCGGCGGTAAGGCCCGCAGCATGGGTGTGCCGGGAACGGCGTCACCCGGGCGCGCGGAGTTGCCGGGCGAGCACGGCTTCCGGTTCTTCCCCGGTTGCTATCAGCACGTTCCCGACACCATGAGCCGAATTCCGTTCCCCGGCAACCCGAACGGCGTGCTGGACAACCTGGTGCGGGTCGAGGGCACCGTCGCCGGATTCCAGGGCCTGCCGCCGATCTTCACACCCGTCGAGCTGGGCGGACTGGGTCAGCTGACACCGGAACTGGTGCAGAACAGCATCATCGGCGCGCTCGGCTTCGTCCCCGACCTGCCCGCGCACGAGCTGGCGTTCTTCGCCAAACAGATGCTCGTCTGGTTCACCTCGAGCACCGAACGGCGCTTCGGCCAGTGGGAATACGTGACCTGGGAACAGATCATGCACGCCGAAGGCAAGTCGCCCGCGTACCGGAAGTACCTGGTCAACGCGCTGACCCGGATCACCGTCGCCGCGAAACCGCAGACCAGCTCGGCGCGCACCATCGGCACGATCGGCGAGGCACTGGTCCTGGCCGCCTCCGGCACGATCCCGCAGTTCTCCGGCGGCGTCGACCGGATCCTCAACCGCCCGACCAATGCCGCGTGGATCGATCCGTGGGTGGAGTACCTGAGCTCGCTCGGGGTGCGCTTCGTGATGGGACAGGGGGTTTCCGCACTGCGGCTGGCCGGCGGCCGCATCGCGTCGGCGACGGTGACCGGCGCGCGCGGCAGCTCCACGGTGACCGCCGACCACTACCTGTGTGCCATGCCGGTCGACCGCGCCGTCGACCTGCTCGACGGGGCGATCCTCGACGCCGATCCGCGCCTCGAAGGAATGCGAAACCTGGTCACCGACTGGATGGTCGGCATCCAGTACTACCTGCGCCGCTCGACCGACATCCCCGAAGGGCACATCGCCGCGCTCGGCTCGCCCTGGGCACTGACCGCGCTGCGCCAAGCCCCCATGTGGGTCGGCGATTTCCCCGCCACCTACGGCGACGGCTCGGTGCTGGAATGCCTGTCGGTCGACATCTCCGACTGGGACACACCGGGAATCCTCTACGGCCGCACGGCCAAGGAATGCAGTGCCGACGAGATCGCCGCCGAAGCCTGGGCCCAGCTCGAGACCTGGCTCAATACCGGCACCGGCTGGTTGCGGGGCGAGGACATCCATTCCTGGCACCTGGACCCCGGCATCACCTGGTCCGGCGGCGGCATCCACAACGAGACCCCGCTGCTGGTCAACACCGTGGGCTCCTACGACAACCGCCCCGACGCGCACTGCGCGATTCCCAACCTCTACTTCGGCGGCGACCACGTCCGCAGCCATATCGACCTGGCCACCAGGGAGGGCGCCAACGAATCCGGTCGCGCCGCCGCCAACGCCGTCCTCGACGCCGCCGACGACCCGGCTCCCCGCGCCCAGATCTTCCCGCTGGTCTCCCCACCCGCCTTCGCCGCCGCCAAAGCCATCGACGCGGACCGCTTTCGAGCCGCCCTACCCCACCTGCTCGACGGCTGAACCACACGTCCCCTGGTCGCGGCCGGGACAAGTGCGCACCTGATGCCACGATGCATCGACTGCGGCAATTGCCTGACTACTATTGCCGGGAGTGCTCCACCGCCGGCCGCGACACTTCGCCACAGCCGGCACGTCCCACTGAACCGGCCGCCCGCGGCCCAGCTGGAATTGGAGTAGCCGATGGCCGAGAACTCGATCTACGACCAGTTCGACCAGCGCGCGGCCGCCGTGGCCGATCAAGTGATCGCCTGGCGGCATACCCTGCACCAGAACCCGGAGTTGTCCAACCGCGAAGTCGACACCGCCAGGCTCATCACCGAGCATCTCGACTCGTTGGGCCTCGACGAGGTGCGGACCGGTATCGCCGGCCACGGCGTCGTCGGCGTGCTCACCGGCGGCCTTCCCGGCGACAAGGTCATCGCGCTGCGCGCCGATATCGATGCCCTGCCCGTCCCCGACGAATGCGGTGTGCCGTTCGCCTCGACGGTCGTCGACGACAAGTACCCCGGCGGGCCATTTCCCGTGTCGCACGCCTGTGGGCACGACTGCCACACGTCGATGCTGGTGGGCGCGGCCACCGTGCTGGCGGGTATGCGCGATCAACTGCCCGGCACGGTGCTGTTCGTGTTCCAGCCCGCCGAGGAAGGACCCCCGGTCGACGAGAAAGGCGGAGCGCGGGAAATGCTCGCCCAAGGCGCACTCGACGACCCCGCACCCACCATGGCATTCGGGTTCCACGTCACCCCGTATCCCAAGGGCTACATCGGATATCGCGTCGGCAACCAGTTCGGCGCCTCCAGCCTGGTCAAGATCGTCATCACCGGCGAGCAGGTGCACGGGTCGACTCCCTGGATGGGCATCGACCCGATGCCCGCGGCCGGCGCCGTGCTCACCGGAATCGGGCAGCTCTACCGCCAGATCAATGCCTTCGACCCGATCACCGTCAGCATCGGGCACATCGAGGACGTCGGGCGATTCAATATCGTCGGCCGGACGGTGACCCTGTGGGGCACCATTCGCTGTGCCGTCGAATACGACATGCCCGATGTGCAGAAACGCCTGGAAACCCTGGCCACCCACACCGCGCAGGCCTACAACTGCACGGCAGCGGTGGAATATTTGCAGGACGTGCCCGCGGTGCACAATCTGCAAACCTGGGTCGACGCGGGACTGCCCACCTTGCGCAAGGTCGTCGGCGACGACCGGGTCGTGCAGACCACCGCCACCCTCGGATATGACGACGTCTCCGAATTCGTCAACAAGTTCGGCGGTCTCTACGTCACACTCGGCGTGCAGGACACCGCTTTCGGCGGCCCCGCCGGAGTGGAACCGGTGCCGGGCGGGCGCGGCATCTACCTGAACCACAATCCGCACTTCTACGCCGACGACGACACACTGGTCACCGGGGTGCGCCTGCACAGCTACGTCGCCTACGACCATCTGCGCGGAGCGATCGTTCCCCGGTAGGGACACCGAACAGCAACTGGTGAAGGGTCACAACCCTGGGCGACTGGGTCTTCCGCGGCGGCCCCGGTAGTGTGGCACAACGCCCACCGGACGCGGTGACGGCGCCCACTGCGACAATCTGGATGTAATAGATGAGTGCTACTGCCGAAAAGCTTGCCGACCTGCGGGAAAAGCTGGCGCTTGCGCAGGAACCGGCCGGAGAGGCGGGGGCCGCCAAGCGAGCCCGTAAAGGCATCCCGTCCGCCCGCGATCGCATCAACATGTTGATGGACCCGGGCACCTTCATCGAGATCGGCGCTCTCGTGCGCAACCCCACCGACAAGAACGCCCTCTACGGCGACGGTGTGGTCACCGGGCACGGCCTGGTCGACGGGCGCCCGGTCGCCGGGTGCTAACCAGAACAAACAGGAGAAGGCCGGTC
>NZ_JBHXMY010000111.1:0-13547 GCF_042720195.1 Nocardia sp. NPDC058497
CACCATGTGTAGGTGTTCTCCCGCCCAGCTTCGGCCAGGCGGACACTGATCGTCGGCAGCAACCATTCCTGCACGAACGGCACGAAATGAGCGAACTGCGGTGGGATCTGCTTGCCGCCCGAACCCGCGGTCGGTGCGGTGCCGGGGGCGGTCACGGCTGCACCTGCCCGTCCAGGGTGCTGCTATCACCGTCGTCGTCGGGCTTGGCGAGGAGGCTGGGCTTGTCCTCGAACCGGCGCAACGATTCGACGACGATGGGGGCGAGGTCGGTGTCAGTCCAGGGGATCTTGCGCACGACCACCGGGCCGTGCCCGGGAAGCCGCACTAGTGCCCGGTCTTTCGGCAAGGCGGCGAGTTTGGAGGCGTCGAGGATGTCCTCGGCCCGCCAGGACAGAGTGCGCTGATTGCCACTGCTGCCGAAAGTACGGGAGCGATCGGCGACGTCGTGCTGGCCGGTCATCGCCGTCCAGTGGCCGAGATAGTCGGTCGCGGCGATGCTGCCGCCGTAGACTTCGATGCTCTGGGCGCGCATGATCTTCAACCCGTTCACGCCCCACAGGTCTTCGCCCTGCTCGACGACCTGCAGAATCGTCATCAGGACGATCCCGGCACCGGCGGCATAGGTGTAGTAAGAAGGGAGTTCGCTGATGCGGGCGCAGTTGGCGGCCTCGTCCAGCACACACAGCAACGGCACAATCAGGCGACCGTCGACCCGGGCGCGGGCAGCGGCGAGACCGGCTTCGAGCACCTGACCGACCAGCGCCGCGGTCAGCGGTGTCGCCCCGTCGGGCCCGGCCTGGGACAAGGCGTAGAGCGTGTCGTTGGACACCACGAAGTCCGCCGGCTTGAACTCGGGCAGATCATGAGACGCCGTGGCGTCCTCGACAACCTCGACCGCCACCCCGAACGTCCGCTTCGCGTTGGGAGATTCGTAGGCCCGGATCGTCTTGCGCCGGGGCGGCGTGACCAACAGGGCGTAGCCCTCGTCGGACAACACGTTGAGATAACGCCTGGACATGTCGTAGAGGCCGTCACGTTGCCGGGCATACAACGCCTGTGCTTCCAGGATCCGTGCGGCGGGGCGGAGTTGGCCGTAGTGGCGCAGGACCAAAGCCGGTGTCGGGTCCTGGTCGCGGCCGAGCCATTCGGCCACATGATGCAGATCCCCGCCCACGCATGCGGCGGCGAACAGGTGAAGCGCCAACAATTCTTTCGCGCCGCCATCAAAATAGCTGTCGGTTTTGGCGTTCGCCGCCTGACTCGCTGATCCCGACTCCCCCGAGACGAAGAACCCTGCAAGCTTGCGCCCTGCCGCGAGGCTGGTGACCTGGTCGAGCAGGTTCACCCAGAACCCGCACTCGCGCCGCCCGGTCACAGCCTGCAGGTCCGACAACCACACCCGACCAACATGTTGGCGACCCAGCATGGTGGCCCGGTAGAGGTCGGGCTTGTTGCTGGTCGCCAGGCACGCACCCCACGCCGTCAGCACCGCCGGCACCGCCCACGCCACAGTCTTGCCGGTCCGCTGTCCGGCGGTGGCGGTCACGCTCATCTCCGCCGGGACGTGCAGGGCGATGTCGCCGATGACCGTGCGCCCCAACAAGGGCCCCGGGTTCAGCCGCGCGGCTTCGGGGGCGTCCTTGAGCAGGCGCTGGTTCTCGCGCAGGTTGTCGGCGACGCGGGCCATGCGGATCTTGCTCGGCTTCTGCATCGTACGTGCCGCGGCGTCGATCTCGCGATCGGTGACGAGTTTCGGGTAGGCCCACACGACAGCAGCGCCGCCCGCCACGATCAATGTGACCGCAACAAAGGTGGATGGCCAGGGCCAGTACCGTTCACCGGCAATCACTGCCAGCAGGCCTGTGAACGGGTTCCATGAGATCGACTGACCGACAATCAGACTGCCGATCTTGAGTGCCGTCCACAGGGCCGCGATCACGGCGATAACGGCGAGCAGGACCAGCAGCATGGATGTTTCTTCGCCGAGGCCGCCGGTTGTGCGGCGTCGGGTCTCTCTGGGAGAGAACATGACTCAGTGCCCCCTTCAGAGGTGGGGATCGATGGCCTGTTGCGGCCGGGAGGGTTCGATGACGCCGGTGGTCTCCGGCGAGGTCCACGCGGTGTGGTCGATGCCGTCGTGGGCCGGGAGCGCGGCCTCGACCGCCGTCGAGATCACCCCTCCACCGAAGGCCGCGGGCTCGTGCGGGTAGGTGGCTTGCTCGGCGCCAGCGGCCAGCGCCAGCGCGGCGCTGTGGTCGCGGCCGAGACCTATGCGGAGCTGGTCGAGTTCGGTGTAGGCGGTCTCGCGTTGGGTGACGAGCTGTTCGACCAACGCCAGGTGGGGGACACCGGGCTGCTCGGACCAGTACTGGCCCTCCAGCCCGGCGCGGTAGGCGGCGTCGATATCGGCGGCAGCTACCCCGGCATGCGCGGCTGCCTGACGCGCGGCCCGAGCGGCATCGAGCAGCCCTTCAAGGCGGTCGATGATTTCCTGTCCGCCTTCGAGGGTGTGGTCGAAAGTCTCCGACAGCCGCAGGTGCTCGGCGAACAGATCTTGCAACACCCGCACCGGCACGACCTGGCGCATCACCTGTGCCTGGGTAGCGCTCAGATCGGCGACCACCGCCGCGTTGCGTTGGGCGGCGGGGATCAGCGAGTCCGACACGGTCGACGGGACGAGATCGGGGGACGGAGCGGGCTCGTCGGCTCCGGTGACCAGTTCCTGGTTGAAGTCGATCAGCGCGCCGATCCGGTCCATGTCGAGCTGTTCGGCCGCGCGGCCCCCGAGCGCACGCTCGGCCGCCCCCGCGCCCACTGCGAAACCGGTACCGGTGCCGCGGATCAGGATGAGATGGCGTCCCTGGCCACGGAATTCGGCGGCGTCTTGTTCGGAGAAGGTGTTGACCGGTTCGACCGCGCCGGTGAGCTCGGCCATCTGCCGCCAGTGCCGGGCGGCGACCTCCTCGACGTCGGAGGGTTCCATGTGCCAGAACCGGTCTCGGGCGGTGTGGGGCTCGGTCATCCATTGATGGCGCAGAGTGTTCAGGTCGCTCCATTGCTGCCGCGACACCTCATCAACACTGTTGGCCCAGCGGCGTTCGATGTCGTGGGCGCGCGAGAGGAGTTCCATTTGCGTGGCTGGGATGTCGGCGAAAGGGGCGACTTCCAGGAGGAAATGTCGCATCGCGAAATCAGCGCGCAGTTCGGCCTCGGCGCGGGTGGCGGCATCGGCGTAGTGATCGGGATGACATGAGCGCGTCCCCTGATGCAGAAACCTCATCGCGTACCTACCCAGGAGCCGGGATCACGCGAAGGTTCGGGCGGGGTGGGTGGTGTGGTCGCGGGGTGGTGTTTGGGCATCGCTTCTCCTGGATCGAGAAGGCTGAACAACCCCGGCAAGAAGAGGGGTTGCTGGATGTCCCGGTGGTCAGGTTCGGTCGTCGCGGCCAGTACCCGTGGCCGTCACGCCGAGCAGCGCGTAGTCGTTGATGTCGCCAGGTCAGGGATCCATACCGTGCTCCCACTCCCTGTTCGGAGTCGCATCAGGCTGGGGTCCGCGTTCGGGTTCCCAGCCCAACTCACTGCGGGGTCCGAGGGCGGCGTCGACGCTGGCGGCGATCGCGGCGGCTTCGGTGGTCGAGGCGGCGCGATCGAGGGCGGTTTCGACGAATTGGGCGTGCAGCGCGCTGCGCGCGGTGGTGATCATCGCTGACGGGGGTGGCGGCATAGCCAGCGGCGGGGAAGTCGGGGCGCCGGTGATCGGGTCTTGCGGAACATAGGGCGGAACACGCAGTCCTGGATCGGCGGCGGCGTAGCCGTTCCATTCCCGCGCGAGTGTGGCGTCGTCGAGCGCGGCGATCGCCACGGTATGGACTCGTCGGATCCCTTCGACGCTCGCGCCCCAGAGCTGCTGGCCTTCGGTCGCGGTGACTTGCGCCGCGGCCGCGAGGATCTGGACACGTTGCTGGCGCATGTGCATGTTCTCGTAGAACTGCCGCTGGGTGGCCGGGTCGTCGGTGAAGCTCCACCGGCCTGTCGCGAGGCGGTGCGTGCGGTCGGCGTCCATGGCGGCCATTCGTTCCAGATGCCACAGATCCACTTCGAGCATCTCGAGGAAGAATTCCTGGGAGCCGGTAGCCCGGTCCGGGTGCTGGCGCACCGCGGCCCGCTCGGGCGCGGTGGCCGACCGGAATCCTAGTTCGCGGGCGTCTTCGATCCAGCCCTGATCGACCCCGGCCAGCAGCGCCTCCCGCTCCGCTGCGCCGCGTTCGGCCTCGAGGTTGTCCAGACGCTGCTGCCACACCTCCTTCGGCGGGTCGACACCGCCGCTGTCGAGGAACATCGACGGCCCTGCCGCCTCGATCTGGCGCTGCTCGGCCGCCAGCACCTGGATGCGCCGCAGCAGACTTCCCGGCTGCCCGGGCGGGGTACCCGGCGGGTTCGGCCTGCTCATCACCACACCCCTGCGTCGTGGCCGGATCCCGGTCCGCAATCGGGCGGGCGCGGTTCGGGTTCGGGTTCCCAGCCCGCAGCGCGGCCGGTGTTGGTGACATCGACCGCGGCGCCGATCCCGTGCGAGTACCGGTGTCCGCGCCCGTCGGCCACGCTGACCGCTTCCAGGGCGGCTTCGGCGGAGTCGGCCATCCGCATCGGCCCCGGCGGGCCGACCGCCAGGCCGCCGACCGCGAGGTTGCGGAAATCCTGCTCAGCGTCGGCTTCGATTCCCTTCCAAGCGAACTCGTGGAACCGTGCCTGGAGTTCGGCGTCGCTGTACTGAGCGGCGGTCAGGCGCGCGATCCGTTCCCACGAGGCGGCGCCTCTCCCCCACAGCCGGACGCGGTCGTTGTCGTCGGTTCCGGCGTGCATCGCGGTCGCGGTCGCCCGCATCCAGACCGCGGCGATGTTGTCGTGCAACTGCCGCATCCCCGCCTCGGCATCCGGGACCCGGCCCAGGTGTTCGCGATGCAGATACTCCGCGCGAACCAGGGCCATGTGCTCGAGCTGCCACACATCGCGGGCGACCTGATCGAGGAAGGCCGTGCGGGTGTCGTTGCCACCGGGTTCGAGCAGCGACAGGTCCGCGGTGGCCTGGTTATCTCCCCACCGCACACCACGCCCGCCCGCTCCGCGGGCTTCGGTGATCATGGGTTCGGGAACACCGATGGCGGTGGCGTGCAGCTCGAGCTCGACGCGTTCGACTTCCCGGGCGGCCAACCCGGCGCGCCAGTTCCGCAACTGGATGTCACCGGAGCCGCGGGTCCAGGTCGGTGGGTTCCGCAGGACTCGCCAGTGCTCGTAGCTGACGGTGTGGATGCGCTGGAGCAGCCGGAGCTGCCACGATGACAGCTCGTCGGCTCCCCATAGCGGATGACTCACGATGACTCTCCTTCAAGGGTTGGATTGCGAACGCGGGCAACGACTCTCACAAGCCCTGGCCGATGTCGGGCCCTGGCGTGGCACCCGGAGGTGGGCCGATATCGGGATCGGACGCAGCGGGGTCTGGGTCGTGTTGGGTGTCTATGCCGGTGGCGGCGATCGCGGCATCGATGCCGTGAGCCGGGGCTGGGGGCAGCGCTCGGATGCCGGTGGTGAGGTGTTCGACCATGTCGTCGGGGCCGATCGGCATCTGGGCGATGATGTCGCTGCCCGTGATCCCGGCCTCGCCGAGTACCGCAAGGGGGACGAGCGCGGCGGAGGGGTCCGCGGCAGCGGTGTGAACCAGTCGGCTCAGCAGAACCTTCTGATCCAATGCCGCCGCTCGTTGGGCGACCGCCCGCACCCACCCAGAGGTCCCGCGTGTCCACGCTGTGGCGCGCTCGGTCTCGGCCAAGTCCAGGACAGCTGCGATGGCGCCGGCATGTTGCCACGCCACACCCAAGGCTTGCCGGTAGGCGGCGAAGGTGCTGTGGTCCAGTAGATCTCGCACGCCTGCTGCCGCGACGATTCCAGCGCTGTCCTGTAGGTCGTGCACCAGACGCCGGTAGCCGGCCAGCAGGCCGTCTCGGGAGATCTGCTCGGTGCTCAAAAGGGCTTGCCCGGGCCGGTAGCGTTGCCCGCGCTCCCCGGCAGCGCGGTGATACGCCAACACAGAACCTGGGATGCCGACCGCGATCGCGACCTGTTCAAGCTGTTCGCGGGCCCGGTTTCCGACCTCGATGTGGGCCCGGCTGGCGACCGGGAGTTCGCTGTCACCGGCGCGGTGGGTCTCGCGCCAGTTGTCGGCGGCCAGGTTCTGCACCGCCTGCAGCAGCCGCGCCTGAATGGTGCTCGGATCGAACATCTCACCCACCCCGCCCAGCGGCCGTGCCGATCACAGCCCGGCCTCCGCCCCGCGGCCGCGATCGCGCGGCAACCCTTCTGCCGCAACCGGACTCATGTCCTCGACTGCCGGGTCCGCGACCGCGGGGTCGCTGTCGGCGGCCCCGGTCGCTTGGACAGCGGAGTCGATCACCGTGCCCGGCGCTGCGCTGGGCGAGAGTTCTTCGGCGACGTCGACGATGGAGTCGGCCCCCAGTTCGAGGATCTCGCCGCGGACGACCGATTCCCGTGTCAGGTCTTCCACGATCCTGGTCATCGTCTGGAGTTGGTCGGCCAGCGCGTCGATGACCACCCGGTCGGCAGGGTCCGGCGGCGCTGGTGGCTGGTCGCCTGTGTCGGCGACGAACCGTTCTCGGAACGCCTCCGCGTCCTCGGCATTCGCCGATGTTGCGGTGGCGTCAGCGGCGGCGAACGCCACCGCTGATGCCGTGGTCCGGGCCATGTTCGGGCCGCACTCCTCGGCGAGGGTCTCGGTGAAACCAGCGTTGCGGCGCAGGATCTCGATGCGCAGCTGTTTCAATTCCACGTCGAGGTCGTGCAGCTTTGCTTCACGGTCCTCACGGTGGGTGTAGCTGTCGATCCTGGCCCGGTGGAGGTCTTTCGACTGTTGGGCCTCTTGTTGGCCGGCGCGCTCGCGCCGCTGGAAGTCATTCTCGGCGCGCTGGTTCTGATGCGCCTTATGGTCGACCTCGGCTTTTGCGATGTTCTCTGCGTTGGTGATGCGGGCCTCTACTTCACGCACTTTGGCGGCGTTGAGTGTGGCGCGTTCGTCGGCCGCGGCGACGGTGTCGAGCACGCGGACCTGGTGTTCGAGCTTCGATCGTTGCTCTTTGGCGTCGGCGTGGGCGATGCGCTGGTCGGACTCGGCCTGTGATCGTGACTCACCACTGCGATTACGCATCAGCCCGGCGGTCATCTGCGCGGTCTGCAAGGCCTGGATGAAGCCCTGCCGCATCTGCTGGCCGCCCTCTTCGAGGGGATCGCCAGTCACGAGAGCACCTTCAGATCCGTGAGCAACCAACGACTTTCGGCGCCTGACCGGATGGCGCGGGCGTAGACGGCGAAGTCCACCGGCGAGCCCCCTGCCGGGGTGAGGTGTACGGCGAGTACCCGCGCGGTGCTGGTCGCGGTGTCGGGCGGGTGATCATCGGCGGTTACCTCAACCGTCGAGGCCACGGCGATGCGGGCATCGACCCAGGCCTGCCATTCGGAGACAGTGATCGGAGACCACATCGACGCCCCCGGGCCCGCGTGCACCACGAAGGCCGGGCTCATCAGCGGGCGTGCGGTGTCGAACGCGCTACGCGGGTCGATCCCGGCGGACGGGTCGAGCCGGTAGAGCGTGCCGACCGACCCCTGCAGCACATCCACCCCGGAACACGGCGGGATTTGAGCGTGTGGTGGCGGGAACGGTTCTGCCTCGCAGCTCGGTGTGACCGGCGGACGGTCCTGCGCGGTGCACCCGACCAGGGCGGTCGTGGCGGCGAGCAGCACGCTGGGCAGCACATGGCGGGAAACAATCATGCTGGGGCTCCTGGTGGGTGGAGTAGGTCGGTGAGGTCGAGGTAGCGACTCGACACCGGCTCCCGGTGCAGGCACTGCTGGGCGGCTGGGTTGTCCAGGGGGACCGCCGCGACATCGACGACGACCGAGACGCCACCAGCGAACCGATGCAAACCGGCCAGGTCGATGCCTTGGTTGGTGGCCAGGTTCAGCCGCAGCGTCCCGGCTTGCGCACCCCATTCCGCGATCCAGTGCCCGGCCAGCTCGATCGCTTTCAGCGCCGCGACCGTCGACACGCGACCCGAACCGAGGTCCTCAGGTGTGAAGGTGTCACGCCAGGCCGGGCGCCGGTCGGCACCGCACACGGTGAACATGTCGGTGGTGGCGGCCGACCACATCAACAGCCGCGGCCCGATCCGTGCCCGATCGGCCAGCACGGAATCCACGCCCTCGCGTGCGAGCTCGACGCGCAGCATTTGCTCGTAGTCGATACCAGCCCTCTCGGACAGGGCGGTGACGAAACGTCGAGCCAGAGAACGGGTGTCGATGCCGAGCCGGGCGGCGAACCGATCGAGGGCTTCGGTACTAGTCATCGACATCAGCGCCAGCCGATGCCGTTCGACGAGGATGTCCGGATCGATGGGCCGGCGCCGACCTGGTCGAGGCAACGGGTCGCTCATCGTGGCTTCTCGCATGGCGGTGATGGGATTCGATGTGCTGGTCATGGGCCCGGCTGCAATTCCGGCCCGACCGACGGCACGGGGGCTTCGGCTGCCGGGTCGTCGTGCGTGTCGCCTGCCTCGGTCGCGTGGCCTACGCCGGCGGCTTCCACCGCAGCGCTGATCCGGACACCTACGAGATCGGGCCGTGCGAGGTCAGGCACAGTGACGGGGGAATAGCGGGTGGCCTCGGCGAGGAACTGCTCGGTGGTCGGCAGCAGATGATGCTGTGCCGCAGCGGTGATATCGACGCCGACCTGCTGCAGCGCCCAAACCGCGGCCCGGCTCCGCCGCACCGACGGTTCGGTGCGCATGAACCGCCGCACTCGCGCCCGAGAACCCGGCCCAGCCGCCAGAACCTCTTCCCACCGGTAGGCGTCGGGCATCTGGCCCAGCGATGCGCGCATCCCGTTGCGGGCTTCCTCCGGGCTGATGTCCAGGGCGACCGCAGTCAACACGACCCGTTGCCTGGCCAGAAAGACTTGCTCTGTCAGGCGTTCTCGATGGGAAATCGGTGTGGTCTCCACGGTGGTCATCGCCAAGATCGGCAGGCTCTCGGCCCGACCCCACACGCCCTCGACCCGGCCGGCACGATCCACCGGCCGCTCCGGCGGAAGGAGGGCGGCCGGGCCCCACGCCGCGGGCACACCCGTGACACGTAGTGCTCGGCGGATCCAGGTCTGTGGTGTCCCGATCTCGTCGGCGACATCGCGAAGCACCTCTACCCCGGCTTTCAGGTCCCGGCACGTGATCTGCCGGGCGTACTCGTCGTCTCCTGGTCCTGCCTGTCGTAGACGTGCCAGGTCGATGCTGGCGATCTGAATCAACTCGGCGATCCGCTGCGCGTACCCGGCCTCGATGGCAGGATTGACCGGGTCGACTGGGTAGCTCATGAGCGTGCCCCCGGCGCCCCGGAATCCTCACCGGTCGAGTCCGGCGACCCGAACCGGCGCACATCCATCCGTTCGCCGTCCCAGGCCGAGAGCGGAGTGATCGTCACCGTTTGACCGGTCTGCGGAGCATGCAACAGCAAATCCCGGCCCTGTTCGTCGCGGCCGTAGTAGATCCCGACGTGGTGGGAGTCGGTGTCGCCGGGAGCGGTGAAGTAGATCAAGTCGCCGGGCTGGCGATCAGCGAACGGAACCGCTTGCGCGCGGGAGTCGTCTTGCTGGGCCTGGGTGTAGTGCGCCAAACGGATCTGCCCGCCGGACGCCTGATAGACCGCATACAGAGTCAGCCCGCTGCAATCGAATCCGCCCATGGTGGGCCCGTCCGCATCGCCGCCGCCCCACACATAGTCGGTGCCCATCCACCTGTAGGCCGCATCGATCACCGCCCGCCCGAAACCGCTGGCGTCGGCCGCGGCCAAAGGTGCACCCGACCCGCCGTTCCCACACCCACCCGACACGCCAGCGGCGACGACGGCTGTGCCGGGATCGATACCGGCGAACTCCTCATACAGCCGAGCCGCGAGGTCGAGCTGGCCCGCGTAGGCGTTCGGCGAGGAACGTTCGATGGCCTGCGCGAGGTCGGCCGGAGACATCGCTTCCGCATCCGCCAGTGCTTCGGCTTTGTCGTAGAACCAATTGATTTGAAAAACCGGGTCCATCAGATTGGCCAGCCCGACATCGCCGTGGATGCTGACCCGGATCTGGTGCGGGCCGACGGAGTCGTAGTTCGACCCGACGCCGTCGTTGGCGTAGCCGAGGCTCTCCGGGACGTTGGAGTTGGCCAGGTTCCGGAAGCTGGATTCGGTTGCCTGCGCCGCGAGTTCGGCGAGAACCACCGATTCGGGCATGCCCCGCTGCTTACCGATCACGACGCCGTTGCGGGCCAGCGACAGCTGCGCCTCCGACAGCCCCGCCACGCTCACACCGGTCTCACCGCTCGTCCCGGACCGGTGGCTCGAGCTGGTGCTGCAGGAGCGGGTGGTGTCATCGCTGCCCAGTGCGACGAGGATCAGGATCAGAAGGACAATGAACGGGACCCCGCAGAACGCGAACACCGTGCGGGCAGGCACCGAATCCATCAGCGACCACCCCGCCCTGCCGGCTCGCCGAAGTTGAATCGCTTGTTCGTGTTGTGGACATCGGCCGCACGCTCCGAGGGCGTAAACGTCATCCGGAACGGAATTCCCGGCTCGGCCGCTTCGCCGGTCTTGAGCAGGAAACACCCTGTGCCGGGAGGGGTTTCACGACCGCCCGTAGCGAGGTCGTCGTCGGTCGGCGGACGTGGCGCGGCCCAGGAAGTAACGAGCAGTTTCTCGGTCGAGGTCATTCCCGCGACCGCAGCGATCCGGGTCGCCTCCTCCGGCCCGACCGGACCGATGATCTTCGCTCGCGCACGTTCGAAGAACCCCAGCGCTTTGGCCTGGGCGGCCTGGGAATCGAAGGCGGCGAGGTCTTTGATGGTGTGTGAGCACATGATCAACCCGGTCGCCAACCCCCGGTTGAGGCGGGTGAGAGCGTCGACGCGGTCGACCATGAACTCCCCGACACCCAGCACACGCCAGATCTCGTCCATCACGACCTCGAACGTGCGCTGGGGCGCCAGACCGGCGTCAGCGAGCGCGTGTGCGGCAGCGACCGCGCCGAAGCCGTCGGACCAGCACACCATCAGCACCGCCGCCAGCAGCTTGGTGTCGCCCTCGGGGATCCGGCTGATATCGACACAGACCGCAGGACTGTCCAGGTCGAGGCGGGTGGTGGTGTGGCCGTTGAAGATCGCACCGAACGGCCCCTCCACCAACGCCCGCAATGACCTGCGCAGCGGCTTCGTCGATTCCCGGTAGGCGGTCTCGTCGTCCTCCTCGGCGAACTCCCGCAATCGGTCGGCACCAGTCGAGATGACAGTGAGCAGATCTTGGAGTAGAGGCGGTTGCTCATGGCTGAATCCGCTTGCACTGCTGTAGAGCTCACGCAGACCCGCAGCGAGCAGGACTTCCTCGTAGTCGGCGACCCGGCTGCCGCGAACGAGTTCGATGAGGCCGGCGACGATGTTGACCTGCCCTGCCTCGATCCGGGCCGCCACCTGACGACGCTGATCGGGGTCGGTGAGTCGGTCGAGGACTCGACCGAGGGCACCGACGTCGAGGGGATTGATGGTGCCGTGCCCGTAGCCGACATCGACCACCTGGCCGCCAAGTTCCTCGACGAGGTCGCGGTAGTCCGGCTTCGTATCCCCCATGCACAAGACCGTCTCGCCCGCCGCGACGGCCCCGAGAGCCATGCGCCTGATCAGTGACGACTTGCCGAAACCGTTGAGAGCCAACACGAACACGATCGGCGCCGTGATGTACCCACGCCGAAACCACGACATCGCATCGAAGTGCACCGGCGCGCCGCTGACGTAGTGAGACCCGACCGGCACCCCGACCGTCGGCGCGGTCGCACCCACACAGTAGGGCCACAAACCGGCGACCTGAACCGTGGTGGCCCGCCACTCCGGAGTCCGCGGAACGACAGCAGCGCGGCCACCACCGTGCCCGACGTATCCACGATCGGTCGATTCCGGGGCATCCAGATCGAACCCGTCGTCATGTTCTGTGTCGCTGCGCCGCGCGGCAGTCGCCCGGCGGTGGTCGTCGCTCGAGAGCATGGTCCGCGCACGCCATCCGCGCCAGCCTCCCGCCTGTGCGTCGGCCTCGACGACGGCACGTCGCTGCGCGGACAGCACGCGGATCCCAACAATGATCTCGGACTTCGGCACGCGAGTGGCACTGCGCGAGGCCTCGCGGCGGCCGATCATGCCGAGACCCGCTTCGAGATCGAGGCGTGCTCCGGCAAAACCAGCCCCACACCCAGAGAAGCGGCGAACCCGGCGGCCTGATAACCGTAACAACGGCGCACCGACAAACGGCTCGCCGCGGCCATCCCTTTCACCGACGCCTCGATACCGGGAAGGTCGCCATCGAGATGATCGGTCACCGTGACCAACACCCCGAACCGCGTCAGACCCGCACCTCGGGCCTGTTCCTGGCGCGCGGCCTGGGTGTTGCCGACCCGGATCCGCGCCGAGGCCGAGGCGATCCCGCGTTCGGTCTGCTCGGCGGCGACAGCGTCGCGGAAATCGGAATCTACTAGGGAGGTGGCTTCGGCGGCCGAGTGCAGTCGGTAGAAGATCGCCACCCGCTTACGTGGAACGTCCGGACGCGGCCGAAGCAGTTCCTCCAGAACGGTTTCCATCACCGCCCCACGCGGTGCGCCATCCATTTCCCACGTGATCGACCGCGCGCCGTCGTGCACGTAGTGATCCCAGCGGTCCAGGTGCGAGATCGGGCCGACTGAATCCCAGGACTGCGACTCCGTGATCGCCGCACCCGCCGCTTCGACATCACGCTGGGAGGCCAGGTCGTAGCGAGATCGCACCAGCCCCAACAGCTCCCAGGCCTGCATCGGGGTGGCGGGCAAGCCGGCGCGGGCCAGCTGCGACAGGACCGATTGCAGGCGTTGCCCGATTTCGCGGGCCTGCTCCGCCTGATCACGACGGATCCGGCCCCGCCCGATCGCCCGGAACGTGATCGCGATCCGGGCTTCGATCCGGACGCCGACACCGCCGCTGTCGGCCGCGGCCTCGCGCATCACCCGTTGAGCGAATTCCGGGGCGTCGGGGCGGACGAGGCGGGTCACCTCGCGGGCCTGTTTGAGCCGGGTCTCCACTACCGTGTCCAGCACCGCGGTGACCGCGACCACCTCACCACCACGCGACTGCGCGGCCAAGAACTGGCCGTACCCGTCGACCCAGGCATCGATCTGCGCCTGATCAACCAACTCCTTGCCACGCGGGATAACCCGCAAGACCACGGTGTAGTGGTCGGTACGGCGGATGTGCAGCATCCCGAACCGATGCCCGCCTGGTGTCTCGTACTCGGTCAACCGCGAATCAGCGAGCAGGCCAGGAAGTTTCGCGATGCCGGGTAGGCGGGAGAACCGGCCGGCTCGGTAGGTGAGCTCGCCACGGGATCTCGCCATCGCGAACTGGGCGCGCAGCAGGAGCAGTTCCCAGCCC
>NZ_JBHXMY010000112.1:0-13419 GCF_042720195.1 Nocardia sp. NPDC058497
GGGTGTGACCCCGGCGCGATCGCGCGAACAGTCGACGCCGCCAGCCGCGGCGGCGGGGTTCGGCGAGCAATGCCGGAAAACCGCGCATGCGCACGGTGCGCGAGACCTCGGCGGGCGGTCTCGTCGTCGACGGTCTGGACGGTCCTAGCGAGCACCGCTCCGCAGCGCTGATCGGGCGCACCGATCGCCGGGGACGGCTGCTGTGGTCGCTGCCCAAAGGGCATATCGAAGCGGGGGAGACCTCCGAGCAGACCGCGATTCGCGAGGTCGCCGAGGAGACCGGCATCAACGGCGAAGTGGTCGCCGAGCTGGGCAGTATCGATTACTGGTTCGTGACCGAGGGCAGGCGGGTACACAAGACCGTGCACCATTTCCTGCTGCGCTCGCTCGGCGGTGAACTGTCCGACGCCGACGTGGAAGTCACCCAGGTTGCGTGGGTTCCGTTGAGCGAGTTGGATTCCCGATTGGCCTACGCCGACGAACGGCGGCTGGCCGAAGTGGCGAATCGAATGATCGACCGGATGGAGACCGGCAAGCGATGACGGGTGGACTGTTCCGGCTGATCACGGCGGTCCTGACCATCTTGGGTTCGGTGACGCTCCTGCCGGCGGTCGGGCACGCGCAACCGAACGGGTCGGGCGCGTCGACACCGAAATTCCTCAAGCTGACCCTGGACGCCATCGCGCCCGGCACGGTCACGACGAGCAGCGACCCGATGCTGACGGTGTCGGGCACCGTCACCAATATCGGCGACCGGGTCGTCGACGACGTCGCCGTGCGGATCCAGCGCGCCGCGCCGGTGGACTCGCCGAGCGGACTGCGCAGTTCGCTGCGGCTCGATCAGGTGAACTACGAGCTCACCGGGCCGTTCCAGGATATCGCCGAGCGGTTGAGTCCCGGTCAGCGCAAACAGTTCTCGGTGCGCATCGCGTTGCGGGCCGGTGGCGAGGGCCCTTCGCTCCAGCTGACCGATCCCGGGGTGTATCCGCTGCTGCTGAACGTCAACGGGGAACCCGCCTACGGCACCCAGGCCAGGCTCGACGATGCCCGCTTCCTGCTGCCGGTGCTCGGGCTGCCCGGCACGGGCAGCGAGGCAGGCGGCGCCGAGCCGGTGCCATCGCCCGCCGAGGCGACGCCGGTGGCGACCACACTGATCTGGCCGCTCGCCGACCGGCCGCGCATGGTCGCGGGCAGGCCGGGGTCGGTCAACGGGCAGGCGGAACTGCTCGACGACGAGCTGGCTGTTTCGGTCGGCAAGGGCGGGCGGCTCGAGCAGTTGGTGTCCGCGCTGGAAACGATCGCCCCGGCGCCCGGTCGCGAGCGCGGGGTGGCGAGTTCGGTGTGTATCGCGATCGATCCCGACCTGGTGTCGACCGTGCAGACGATGACGCGCGGCTACCGGGTGCTGGCCAGCCCGTCCGATCCCGAAGGCGCGACCAGGGAGGGGACCGGGGCGGCGAGCGCGCAGGCCTGGCTCGACCGGTTGCGCGCGCTGGCCGGGTCGATGTGCACGGTGGCGTTACCGTTCGCGCAGGTCGACGTGTCGGCGCTGGCCGCGGTGAACGATCCAGGCCTGTCCGCGCGGGCGCTGCTGGCACCGGCCGACGTGGTTGACGCGATTCTCGGCACCCGGTCGCTGCGCGGGGTCAGCCTGCCCGATTCCGGCAGCATCGACGATCCGGCCGGGCAGCTGCTGCGCGGCCACGGGTACGGGACGGCGGTGCTGGCGAGCACGGCCGTGACCACCGACGGCGTGCCGAGCGATACCGACAACGCCCTCACCTCCGCGCCGGAGACGCTCGAACCCGGCGTCGTCGTCGGTGGGGAGCAGGCGGCGCCGGACGTCGTCCGGGTGCCGGGGGTGAGCATCGACCCTCCGACGGCCGCGCCGGCGACGACCGACCCCGCGCTGCACGTGACGACCTTCGACATCTGGTCGGCGACCGCGCTGGCCGCCGTCGGCTCGAACCCGCCGACCCCGTCGTTCACGCCGTCGAAGGTGCGTTTCGATGTCACCAAAGACTCGCGCGCGGCCCGATTGCAGGACGCGCTCGGCGCGATGGCCTGGACGGCCCTGAACCCGGCGGCGGACCGGCCGCGCTCGCAGCTGCTCATGCCGCCGCAGCAGTGGGGCGCCAACCGGGAAGAGGGCATCGCGCTGCTCAAGCAGATCGAGCTGCTGACCCGCAACAACCTCGCCAGCCCGCGCAGCTTCGCCGAGCTCGTCGCCCAGGCGCCCGACCCGCGCCCGTTCGCGCTCGAGTACCTGCCGCGCGCCGCCCAGGACGCGGCGCCGGAGCGGTTCGTGGCGCCGATCCACGCCCAGGGCGCGCGGATCACCGAGCTGATGCGCGCGCTGGTCGAGCTGCCGGAATCCGAGCTCACCCCGCACGCCTTCATGACACCCGTCAAGGAAGACCTGCTGCGCGCGCTGAGCCTGTCCGACCGCAGGACCGACGACGACACCCTGGCCGATCTGTACGCCGAGCGCCGCATCGATCAGGCCACCCGCGAGCTCGACGGCATGTTCGCTGCGGTGTCGGTGCTGCCGCCGGGCGGGGTGTACACGCTGGCCTCGGAGCAGAGCCCGTTGCTGCTGGTTGCCCGCAATGAACTGCCGGTCGCGATCCGGGTGCACTTCCGGATCGAGGCGCCCGCCGAGACGAACATCACCGATATCGGCGAACAGCTGCTTCCGCCCTTCGGCACCCGCTCGTTCCAGATTCCGACCGAGGTGAGCGACAGCCGTAAGCTGGTGATTCCGATTTCCCTTACCACGCCCGACGGCGTTGCGCTAGGCGAGCCGACCTCGGTGTCGGTGCGCTCGAACGCCTACGGACAGGCCTTGGCCATAATTACGGCATGTGCCGGAATACTGCTGTTGCTGTTGGCCGGGCGCCGACTCCTGCGTCGGTTCCGCGGGCAACCCGATCCCGCCGACGAGGGGTTCGAACGGCACTGATCGCCCGCGCCTGACACGCGGGCGGGGGAACATGGCAGACAAGGACGAGAGTGGCACGGGTGAGCGAAACGCTCATCGGACCGGCGGGATTCGCGGGTTACGCCGGGTACAGGAGGCATGATGGGCGACGATGATTCCGCTCATCGGCACGACCACGACGATCGTCGCGACGGACCGGCACAGCGCCCTACGCCCGTCGCGCCGTGGGAGCGTGGGATGACGGCCGGGGAGCATGAGGGGAACGTCGCCGCACCACGTCCCGGTGAGCCGGGGCGTGTGCCGCAGCCGCCATATCGGGCTGCAGATCCTGGCTACGACCAGCAGGGTGGGCGTCGTCAGCCTGGTCCTCGGCCAGGTGCCGAACCTCAGCCAGGTGCCGGACCCCTGCCCGGCATGCCACCTGGTCAGGCTGGATACCGTCCCGGGGAGCAGTCGCCCGGGTATCGGCCCGGTGAGCAGCCGCAGGCCGAGTTCCGTCCCGGCGAACAGCCATCCGGGTTTCGGCCCGTGACGCCGGATCATCCCGGCGCATCGCCTGCGGGTTACCGCGGGCAGGATCAGCCGCGCGGTCCCCACGGCGACAATCGTCAGCCACCGCCCCCAGCCGGTCGATCCGGTGAATTGCC
Organism: Nocardia sp. NPDC058497; assembly: GCF_042720195.1. Lineage (NCBI taxonomy): Bacteria > Bacillati > Actinomycetota > Actinomycetes > Mycobacteriales > Nocardiaceae > Nocardia > Nocardia sp. NPDC058497. The sequence goes on from NZ_JBHXMY010000112.1 coordinate 3,589, forward strand.
GCGCGTGCAGCTGCCGGGCCAGTCCGGTGAATTTCCGCAGCAGCAGCGCCAAGGGCAGATCGGCCGTCCCGGCGTTCCGCCGCAGCAGCAGCCCGGTCCAGCTGATCGTTCCGGCGAGTTCCCGCAGCAGCAGCGGCCTGGTCAGATCGACCGACCCGGCGTTCCGCCGCAGCAACCCGGTACCGCCGGACGCTCGGGCGAGTTCCCGCAGGCACAGCGCCCGGGTCAGCCGCAACCGCCGCGTCCAGGTTCCGGCGCGCGCCCGGGGGACTTTCCGCCGTCGCGTCAGCCCCAGCCTCCGCACCCCGCGCAGGGTGCTCGTCTTGGTCAGCCACCCCATCCCCCTCGGCCGGGATCGGGCGCCCGCCCGGGTGAATTCCCGCCCGACCAGGCCCCGGCCTCCGACGCGCGCTCAGGTGAGTTCCCCCAGCAGCAGCGGCCCGCGCCGGGCTCCGGTGCACGCCCGGCGGCGTTCTCGCCTGACCAGGCCCCGAGCCCCGTCGCGCGTCCGGGGGAGATTCCGGCCAGGCCCGGCCAGGCCTCGGGCTCGGACGCGCGTTCGGGGCAGCGGCAGCGACCCTCCGTGCCTGGTTCCGGCGCGCGCCCGGGTGAGTTTTCGCAGCGACCCGGGCAGGCCCCGCGGTCAGGTGAGTTCCCACAGCAGCAGCGTCCCGCGTCGGCGCACGAGTCGCCTTCCGGTGCGATCCCGCGGCAGGCGCGTCCCGATATCGACGCGGGGGTACGCCCCCAGCGACCTCAGGAAGGTGCGGTTCCGCCGCGCCCAGCGACCGGTGCGCGCGCGGGAGACCTCCCCTCGCGCGGCCCACAGTCCGGTGCTATTCCCAGGCAGGGCCGACCGGAGCGGTTCGGCGAACAACCCGGCGGTCCGGATCGCAGGCCCGGTGGCGATCACGACGCCGCGGGGCGACGACCGGAGGGCCAGGAGCGTCGCAGCGCCCGGCAGCGCCCCTCGTATCCCGGGATGCCGGGCACACCGGTCGGCGCGCAGGCGGAATCCGCACGTGGCTCGGCGAGTGGTCGGCGCACCGCCGTGGACGACCAGGCTGCCGCCAAGACCCAGCGGATCGCGCGCCCCAAGCGGGTGACGGCGGAGAAGCCCGACACCCCGCAGAGCGCCAACGCGAAACTGCTCAAGGACTCCGGTTCGATCGCTGTCGCGACGCTGGTCAGCCGGATCACCGGGTTCGCCAAGCAGCTGCTGCTGCTGACCGTGCTCGGTCCGGCCATCGCCAGTGCTTTCATCTCGGCGAACCTGATCCCGAACATGATCGCCGAGCTGGTGCTCGGAGCCGTGCTGACGGCGATCGTGGTTCCGACGTTGATCCGCGCCGAGCAGGAGGACGACGACAACGGCGCGGCGTTTGTGCGCAGGCTGGTCACCGCCGCGTTCACGGTGTTGTTCGCCGCGACAGTACTGGCGATTGCCGCGGCCCCGATCCTTGCCACGCATGTGTTCGTCGATTCCGACGGCAAGGTGAACACTGAGCTCACAACGGCGCTCACCTATCTGCTGGCGCCCGCGATTCTGTTCTACGGCGCATCGGCGCTGTTCACGGCGATCCTGAACACCAGGCAGGCCTTCAAACCAGGTGCTTGGGCGCCGGTGCTCAACAACATGGTCATGCTGGTCGTGCTGGCCGTCTACGCACTCACTCCGGGCGAGATCACGCTCGATCCGGTGCGAATGGGTGACGCGAAGCTGCTTGTACTTGGTCTGGGCGTCACCGCGGGCGTCGCGACGCAGGCGCTGAGCCTGCTGCCGGCGCTCCGCCGCCACGGCATCGACCTGCGTCCCCTGTGGGGGATCGACGCTCGGCTCAAGCAGTTCGGCACGATGGCCGCGGCGATCATTCTGTACGTCCTGATCAGCCAGATCGGCATGACCGTCGCCAACAACATCGCGTCCTCCGTCGACGTGGCCGGCCCGGCTATCTACACCAACGCCTGGTTGCTGCTGCAGTTGCCGTACGGCGTCCTCGGCGTCACACTGCTCACCGCGATCATGCCCCGATTGAGCCGCAATGCCGCCAACGATGACACACCAGCCGTGGTCGACGATCTCTCTGTCGCCACGCGACTCACGATGATCGCGATGATCCCCGTGGTCACCTTCCTGACCATCGCGGGTCCCGAGATCGGCCAGGCCCTGTATGGCTATGCCCGGTTCGCCGGCGATGCCGAACGGCTCGGCACCGCGGTGAGCTGGTCGGCATTCACGCTGATTCCGTATTCACTGGTGCTTATCCACCTGCGCGTGTTCTACGCCAGAGAACAGGCGTGGACACCCACCTGGATCATCCTTGGCATCACTGCGGTGAAGGTGGTCCTCTCCGTCCTTGCGCCGGTCATCGCCCAGGACGACAAGGACGTCGTCACAATTCTCGGTGTCGCGACGGGCCTCGGATTCACTGCCGGGGCTGTCGTCGGCGGAATGCTGCTGCACCGCAGTCTCGGTGATCTGCGCATGGCCAATGTCGGGCGGACCGTCACCCGAGTCTTGCTTGCCTCGATCGCAGGCGGCGCGGTGATGCTCATCATCGATACCGTCACCCGGATGGACCGACTCTCCGGCGGACCCGGTTCGCTGTTGCGGGTTGCGATCGGCGCGCTGGTGATGTTCTCGGTGGCGTTCGGCCTGATGCGCCTGGCCGGAATTCCCGAGGTCGTGGCGATCACCGTCGCGGTGTCGCGCAAGCTGGGTATCACCCCGCCTGCGCCGGATCTCGGCCTCGACGAGACCCCCGCCGACGACATCTACGCGACCACGGTACTGCGCAGGCCCGACACCTACGGGTTCCCGTCTTATGGGCCGTCCATGGACACCCAGACGATGATCCTGCCCGTCATCCGGCCGGGCGCTGTTGACCTCACCGGCCAAGCACAGTTCCCGTACGCTGTTCGGCAGACCGACATGGGTAGTGATGTCGTGAACACGCGGAAAGATCCGCGAGATCAGGGCGAAGGAGGACCGAGGGTGAGCGATGACGCGGTGGGCGGCGTCCCGGCCGCTGATTCTGCGGCGCGCGCAGCAGGAGGAATGTCCACCGATGTCGATCCTGCCGCGTCCCGCGCGACAGGATCCGAGCATGCCGACACGCCCGACGAGGCCGAAACGCCACATAACGGCTCGGCAGCCGACGAGCGACATCCGGCGGACGAACCACGGCAGGACATGCCGCCACACGATCCCACGTACGACACCGGCATGTTGCCGATCCCGCCGCAGGTCCCGCCGTCGGCGAATCGTGCGCAGCGTGGCCCGAAGCTGATGCCCGGCGCGTCCGTCGCCGGTGGCAGGTACCGGCTGCTGGCGGATCACGGCGGCGCGCGCGGGCTGAAGTTCTGGCAGGCGCTCGACATCAAGCTCGACCGCGAGGTCGCGCTGACCTTCGTCGACGCCGATCAGAAGTCGGGGGAGAACTCCGGCCACGACGGCCCGCAGGCGATCCTGTCGCGCACGCTGCGCCTCGGCCGGATCAACTCGCCCGGCCTGGCCAGGGTCCTCGACGTGGTTCGCGGCAGCTCCGGCGGCATCGTCGTCGCCGAGTGGACGCCGGGTCGTTCGCTGCGCGAGATGGCTGAGACGGTGCCGTCGCCGATCGGCGCGGCCAGGGCCATCAGGGCGCTCGCTTCGGCGGCCGAACTGGCCCACCGCGGCGGCGGCTCGCTCTCGATCGATCATCCCGACCGGATCCGGATCAGCGCCTCCGGTGACGCCGTGCTGGCGTTCCCCGGCACGATCGGTGATTCGGACGCCCAGGGCGACGTGCGCGGGCTCGGCGCGATGCTCTACGCCCTGATCACCGCCCGCTGGCCGATCCGGGTCGGCGGTATGACCGGGACAGCGGCCACCATCGGCGGGCTGCACCTTGCCGATTTCGGGCCGGACGGCACGCCGGTGGAACCGCGGCAGATCCGGCCGGAGGTCCCGTTCGAGATCTCGGCCGTCGCGGTCCGCTCGCTCGAGTCGAACAAGGGTGTGCGCACCGCCGCCACCGTGCAGCATGTGCTCGAGCAGGCCTCGGTCGTCGACCAGAAGACCGATTTCATCCCCGTCCTGCGGCTGGGTCAGCGGGCCGTGGCGAGCGGACCGGATTCGCTCGCCGATCCCGAGCTGCTGGCCGCCGAGCGGGATCGTTCCAAGCGGATGATGTGGATCATGGTCGGCCTCGGCGTGCTCGCCGCACTGGTCGTCGGCATCTTGATCTGGTGGATGGTCAGCATCTTCGCGCCCGGCGCCGCGGACAAGCCGCTGGACGAGCAGGTCAACATCGGGCTCACGTCGAGTGTCGCGCCGCCCGCCGCGGCGCCACCCGCCGGCCAGACCCCGGCCGCGCCGCCGACCAGCTTCCCGGTGCCGGTCACCGGGGCAGCGGTGTTCTCCCCGGAGGGCACCCCGGACGGTGCGGCCACGGCGGGCGCGGTGCTCGACCAGAACCCGGCAACGGTGTGGCACACCGATCAGTACTTCCAGCAGTTCCCCGCCCTCAAGAAGGGCGTCGGCGTGCTGGCCACGCTGCCGTCGCCTGCCAAGCTGACCAATGTCTCGATCACCTCGCCCAGCGCGGGCAGCACTGTCGAGATCCGTACCTCGCCCACCGAAGCGCCAACGCTCGACCAGACCCAGCTGATCGGGGCGGCCACGCTCGGAGCGGGTGTCACCGACATCGCCGTGCAGACCGATCAGGCCGCGCGTTTCGTCCTCGTCTGGATCACCGAACTGGCGAACTCGGGCGGTCAGTTCCAGACCGAGATCGCCGACGTCCGTTTCGACGCGGCACCCTAGTTCGCTGCTGCGATCTCCCACCGCTATCAGCGCAGGTTGCCGCCTACTTCCGCGCCGGATGCCGACCGTCATCGAACCCCGGTCCGGTTGGTGCGCAATTGTTATCGGCGATATGATCGCCCCGCGCTCTCGGCAGGGAGCTACCCAGGATCTGTCGACGTCGATCCTGGACGCCGCGTAGTAGTCAGGTGATGGATCGGCCTCGCTCGCCACGTGAAGTCGCCGTAATGAGCGCTGTCCAAGGGGTCAGGTGTCGCCGGAAGTCAACGAGCAAGTCCGCGGGGGGAGAACGCGGCAGGTCGCCGCATACCGCGATCGCTCGTTCCTCCTGGCGAACGGTAGTGACAAGCAGCTGCTGGCCGCGCATGTCCGCGGCGAGCCGCACGCGTTCGCCGAACTGCTGCGCAGGCACAAGGACCATCTGTGGCAGACCGCGCTGCGCACCTCCTACAGCCGCGAGGACGCCGCCGACTCGCTGCAGGACGCTCTGCTGTCCGCACACCGCACCGCGAACTCGTTCCGGGCCGAGGCCGAGGTGCGCAGCTGGTTGCACGCCATCGTCGTCAACGCCTGCCTGGACCGGATCCGCCGCAACAAGACCCGGCGCGCGATATCGATCACACCCGACGTCATGCCAGAGGCGCTCGACCCGCGCGACGAGTTCGCCGAGTTCGAACTGACGACCGTGGTCGAGGAGGCCTTGTTCACGCTGCCGGAGGACCAGCGGCTTGCCCTGGTCATGGTCGAAATGGAGGGGCGCAGCGTGTCCGAAACGGCGGCCTTGCTCGGCGTGGCGGAGGGCACTATCAAGAGCCGATGCTCCCGGGCGCGCGTACGTTTGCAAGAACGTTTGGACTTTTTCCGGGATCCGGGGAACCGGATCTAGTCCGGATGCGTCATTAACAGTGACGAACAAGTCAGCGATGTAAATCCTGCGATCCGATATCGACAGAACAGGGGAGGTGCGAGGTGTCTCGATCCGTGCCGCAGCCTCCGTTCCCGTCGGAACTGCTGGCCGATCTGCATGCCGACAACCTCGCGCCGGAACTGCGCGAGCAACTGTGGCCGACCGTCAGCACCGACCCAGACGCGCTGCGCTACCTGAATCAGCTCGACGAGGTGAACGCTCACCTCCGCAGGCTCGGCAACGACGAGCGGGTCATGCACCGCATGCCCGACGACGTCGCCGACCGCATGTTCCGTTTCGTCGCCGAGCTGGACGCGGGCGACGGTCCTACCGAACGCTTGACGCCGCCGGAGCTACCGGCCGAACCGCCGGTTTCCCTGGCGCGGTACCGATCCCGTCGCCGGATGGGGCTACTGGCCGCGGCCGCCGCCACGGTGGCCGTCCTGGCCGGCGCCGGCGCGGTCGTCGGCACGCTCGACACCACCGACGGCACGCCGACCGCGGCGAAGTTCACCGAACCGGCCACCCCGGGCGACGAACTCACCACCGCGGCCGCGCTCAGCGCACTGGGCAAGCGCGAGGTCCGCGGTCCGCTGGCCGACGACGCGGCACTGACCCGCTGCGTCCAGGCCAACGGCATCGACCGCGCCGTCCTCGGTGCGTCGAGCATCACCTTCCGCGGCACCGACGCGGTCCTGGTGCTCGTCGTCGGGCCGGCGCCGCCGACCATTACCGCGCTGGTCGTCGGCGCGAGCTGCACCACCGGCACACCCGAACAACTAGCGCTACGCGACATCGGCTGACGCTGCTGCTTCCCGGACAGCGCCGTAGCACCGGGAACAACACCGTTTAGGCTGTTGTTGACCGACACGTCCCCAGCTTGCCTTTCGGAAGGGCCCCATGAGCACGCCAGTTCGCGACCTGATCATCGTCGGCTCAGGACCCGCCGGTTACACGGCAGCCGTCTACGCCGCTCGCGCGGAACTACAGCCCCTCGTCTTCGAGGGCACCCAGTTCGGTGGCGCCCTGATGACCACCACCGAGGTGGAGAACTTCCCCGGCTTCCGCGAAGGCATCATGGGTCCCGACCTGATGGAGCAGATGCGCGAGCAGGCCAAGCGTTTCGGCGCCGACCTGCGCACCGAGGACGTCGACGCGATCGACCTGTCCGGACCCATCAAGAAGGTGACCGTCGGCGACGAGACCTTCGAGGCCTACGCCATCGTCCTCGCCATGGGCTCGGCCGCCCGCTACCTGCACGTGCCGGGTGAGCAGGAGCTGCTCGGCCGCGGCGTGAGCGCCTGCGCCACCTGCGACGGCTTCTTCTTCAAGGGCCAGGACATCGTGGTGGCCGGCGGCGGCGACTCGGCCATGGAGGAAGCGACCTTCCTCACCAAGTTCGCGGCCAGCGTCACCGTCGTGCACCGGCGCGAGGAGTTCCGCGCCTCGCGGATCATGCTCGAGCGCGCCAAGGCCAACGAGAAGATCAAGTTCCGGCTCAACGCCGAAGTGGTGAAGGTCAACGGCGAGAACAGCGTGTCCAGCCTCACCCTGCGTGACACCCGCACCGGCGAGGAGTCCGAGCTCGCCGCGACCGGCCTGTTCGTCGCCATCGGCCACGACCCGCGCAGCGAACTGGTCAAGGGCCAGGTCGCGCTCGACGGCGAAGGCTATGTGCAGGTGACCGAGCCGAGCACCGCCACCGATGTGGCGGGCGTGTTCGCCGCGGGCGACCTGGTCGACCACACCTACCGGCAGGCGATCACCGCCGCGGGCACCGGCTGCCGCGCCGCGATCGACGCCGAGCGCTGGCTCGCCGAGCAGGGCGACATCACCGCGAACACCCTCGACAACGCCGACGGCCCGGCAGCAGTGCCCACCAACTGATTTCGAGCACGTCGAGTTCCACCCCCAGCAAGGAGTACACCCATGGCCGAGAGCGCCAACACCATCACCGTCACCGACCAGTCCTTCGCCGATGACGTCCTGCTCAGCGAGAAGCCGGTGCTGGTCGACTTCTGGGCAGACTGGTGCGGTCCGTGCAAGATGGTCGCCCCCGTGCTGGAGGAGATCGCGGGCACCCACGCCGACAAGCTGACGATCGCCAAGCTCGACACCGAGGCCAACCCCGGCACCGCCCGCGATTACCAGATCCTGTCCCTGCCGACGATGATCCTGTTCCAGGGCGGCAAGCCCGTGAAGCAGATCGTCGGCGCCAAGGGCAAGGCCGCGCTGCTGCGTGAACTCGACGGCTTGATCTGAACGGCGGTGTCCCCCGAGGGCCCTGCGTGGTTACGCTGCGCTACCTCCTCCGGGCCCGCCGGGAACACCGCAGGATCTGACAAAAGCACCTCCGACCGGCCGACGCGCCGTAGGATGCCTGGACCCGGGATTCCCGCAAAGCGCCCCGGGTCTGAGACAATCGAGGCGACGCTCCGGCCGAAGAAAGGGCTCTCACGCATGCACCGACTTCGTCACGGCGATTCAGGACCAGCCGTCGCAGAGGTTCGGAGCACCCTCGCAAGCCTCGGCTTCCTGCATCCCCAGCACGGCGACTACTGGAAGGACACCGACGCTGAGTTCGACCGCCCGCTCGACTCGGCGGTACGCGCGTTCCAGCAGCAGCGCGGTCTGCTCGTCGACGGGGTCGTCGGTCCGGCGACCTATCGCGCGCTGAAGGAAGCCTCCTACCGCCTGGGTGCCCGCACGCTGATCTACCAGCTGTCCGCGCCGCTCTACGGTGACGACGTGGCCACCCTGCAGCGCAAGCTGCAGGACCTCGGCTTTTACGTGCACCGCGTCGACGGCTACTTCGGCCCGCACACCCACGACGGTCTGAGCGCCTTCCAGCGCGAGATCGGCCTGTCCGCCGACGGCATCTGCGGTCCCGACACATTGCGTTCGCTGGATCTGCTCGGCGCGCGCGTCACCGGCGGCAACCCGCACCGCATCGCCGAGGAAGAGGTGGTGCACCGGGCGGGCCCGCAGCTCACCGGCAAGCGGATCGTCATCGATCCCGGATTCGGCGGCGCCGACAAGGGTTTCGCGGTGCCCACCGAGTTCGGTGACGTCTACGAGTCGGAGATCCTCTGGGATCTGGCCTCCCGGCTCGAGGGCCGGATGGCCGCCACCGGCATGGAGACGTTCCTGTCCCGGCCGTGGGGCGCCAACCCCACCGATGCCGAACGCGCGGACACCTCCAACGCCTTCGACGCCGACCTGATGATCTCGCTGCGCTGCGCCACCAGCGACAACCCGTCCGCCAAGGGCGTCGCCGGTTTCTACTTCGGCAACTCGCACGGCTCGGTGTCGATGATCGGGCAGGTGCTGGCCGGCTTCATCCAGCGCGAGGTGGTCGCCCGTACCTCGGTGCAGGACTGCCGGACTCATCAGCGCACCTGGGATCTGCTGCGGCTCACCAAGATGCCGACGGTCCAGGTCGATCTCGGCTACCTCACCAACGAATACGACGCCTCGGTGCTCACCAACCCGCGCATGCGCGACGTGATCGCCGAAGCCATCCTCATCTCGGTCAAGCGGCTGTACCTGCTCGGCCAGGACGACCAGCCCACCGGCACGTACACCTTCGCCGAACTACTCGCCGAAGAACTCGCCGCTCAGGACCGCCTCCCCGAGAATTCTGGCCTGATTTAGGCACGCAGAAGTTCGCTGCGCGGCCGGCGGATTGGTCGGAGCTGAGTTAGCCCGTGCCCGATGAGTTACCCATGTCCATGCGAAATCAGACGGACGAATAACAGAAGCGGCCTCATGTTCGCGAGGCCGCTTCTGTGTTGTTGTAGCCACGTTGTTGTTCAGTGCGCGCCGACGCGGGTGGGTGGTTCCATCGATGCGGCTGCCAGTAGTTGGTCGAGAGCGCGCTCGACGTCTTCCTTCCAGCCGTGGTCGGAATCCAGTTCCAGGCGCAGCCGGGGGAAGCGGTGATGCGGGGCCACCACTTCGAAACCGACCTCGGTGAGGAAATCGGCGTCGATCATGCAGGTTTCGGGGGTGCAGTGGGTCGCCGCTGCCCGGTCCCCCCGCCGCCCCGCGATGCCGTCCCACAAACCCAACGACCAGCCGACACCCCGGTCGGCCCCCGCGGAGCGCGCCGGGCCCG
>NZ_JBHXMY010000113.1:0-13413 GCF_042720195.1 Nocardia sp. NPDC058497
TGCGCGCCCGCCGCGTAACCCGAGGGGGGGGGGGGGTTAGCGGCACAGGACGGTGCCCTCGTTCTCCTCGAGTTCGGTGAGCACCTCGGTGTCGCCGAGGACGTAAGCGACCACGGCCGCCTCTCCGTTCGTCCACTCGTCGCGGTGCGCCGCCCAGCCGTCGGCGCGCACGGTGCGGGCCTTGGCGAGCAGGTCGGCGCGCAGGGCATCGCGGTCGGCGTCGCTGGGCTTGCGCGGTTTACCCCAGGTGATCTTGTTCGCGTCCGGCATGTCGCGTCCTCTCACTGGTGAATGCCACCCGGTCACGCATGACTGTCGCAGATCGGTGCGCGAGGACCGCTCACCGCCCTGCTGTACGGGCAGGCCGGTGGGCTCGGCCGTGGCTACCCGGCGCGCAGGAACCGGCCGGTGCGCTCGGTGCCGAGCACAGGATCCTTGACGCCGGCGCCGAACACGTACCGACCGCCGACGAACACCGCTGTGACGGTCTCGTCGTTGCGGTTGACCATGCGCGGGAGGTTGTCGAACTCCGGAATCGGGTTCTCCGCGTAGGCGTCGAGGGTGTCGTCGAGGTGGGCCGGGTCGATGACGACGGCGGCGGCGCGGTCACCGACGCGCAGGTGACCGGCGTCGATGCCGTACCAGTCGGCGAGTTCGCCGGTGATCCGGTGCACCGCGTGCTCGATCGTCATGAACGGGGTACCGGCGCGTTCGGCGTCGGCGACCCGCCGCAGCAGGCGCAGGCCGAAGTTGTAGAAGGCCATATTGCGCAGGTGCGCACCGGCATCGGAGAAGCCGAGCTGGACGCCGGGATCGGCGGCGAGGACGTTGAGCACCTCTTGCCGATGATTGGAGATGGTGGTGCGCCAGCGCAGTTTCGCGCCGTGTTCGACGACCAGGTCGAGGAAGGCGTCGACCGGGTGCAGACCGCCCCGATCGAGGCCGACCTGGCCGAAGGTCTTACCGATCACGGTGGGGTCGGGGCAGGCGACGATGTCGGCGTCGAAGAAGTCGCGGTGCCACACGCGCGGGCCGTACTTCTGGTCGTAGTCCTTGCGGAACGCGCGCCGGTACTGCTCGTCCTGCATGAGGTGGCGCTGCTCGTCGATGTGGTTCGCCAGGTGCAGAGCCGCTGCGCCGGAACCGAATTCCTCGAAGATCGGCAGGTCGATGCCGTCGGAGTAGACCTCGAACGGCACCGGCAGATGCTGCCAGCGGAAGTTCCCCCGCAGGGCGTTGACGGCACGGGCCAGCAGCGGAAACACCTTGGCCACACCGGGAATCGCCTTGATGTCGGCCGCGGAGAGCAGACTCACCTTGAGCGGCTCGCGCCACAGGCCGATGCTGCTGGCCGCCATCGCCAGCATCGTGTCGGCCCGGTTGACGTCGGGTCCGCCCTGGAGCGCGCGACCGCGCGTGCGCAGGATCGTGGTGAGCGTGCGGCGTTCGGCCCTGGTCGAATACGTCGACGGCAGGGTGCGGGACCGGCACAGCTCACCGTCGAGCTTGTCGAACAGCAGCCGCTGCGAGGACATGCCGACGAACCCGGCGTCGAGCGCCTCGGTGAGTTTGGCCGCCATCGCGGCGAGTTCGGCCGCCGTCGGCGCGACGTCCTTGCGGGTGGCCCGGTCCAGGCCCATCACCGCGGACCTGATGTCGGAGTGCCCGATGAAGCCGGCCACATTGGGACCCAGTGGCAACGTGTCGAGCGCGGCGGCGTACTCGGCCGCGGAGTGCCAGCTCTTGCTCTGCTCGACCGCGCGGACGACGTGGGCGCGAGGGATCGCCTCGACGCGACCGAACAGGTCACCGGCGATCTCCCCGTCGACATGCACGGTCGACAGCGAGCAGGACCCGAGCAGCACGGTCGTGACGCCGTGACGCACCGATTCCGACAGCGACGGATCGAGCAGCACCTCGACGTCGTAGTGGGTGTGGATGTCGACCATGCCCGGCACGACCCACTTGCCGGTGGCGTCGACGACCCGGGGGCAGCCGGTCTCGTCGAGCGGTGTCGCCGAGATCTCGGCGACCTTGCCGTCCTTGATGCCGAGATGACGAATCGCGGAGGCCGCGCCGGTGCCGTCGAACCAGCGGCCGCCTTTGATGATGCTGTCGAACATTCCGCAACCCCTTTACAGCGCGAGATCGCGCCGCGTGACCTTCCCTGTCGCGTTGCGCGGCAAGGCATCTGACGTGATCCGCCAGCGGGCGGGCACCTTGAAGTACGCGAGCCGCGCGGCGACGAAGGCCCGCAGTTCCTCCGGGTCCACCGCACCCGGCTCGGCGACCACCACGGCCGCCACTTCCTGGCCGAGGTCGGAATGCGCGACCCCGAACACCGCGCATTCGGCGACCGCGGGGTGCTCGCACAGCACGTTCTCGATCTCGGTGGGGTACACGTTCTCCCCGCCGCGCAGGATCAGGTCGGTGCGCCTGCCCGACACGGTGAGCCTGCCATCGCGCAGGGTGCCGAAATCGCCGGAGCGCAACCAGCGTTCGTCGTCGATGGCGGACTTGGTGGCCGCCTCGTCGTTCCAGTAGCCGAGCATGACGTAGGGGCTGCGGATGCAGATCTCGCCCTCCTCGCCGTCCGGCACGGCGTTGCCGTCGGCGTCGCGGATCTCCACTGCCACACCGAAGATCGGCCTGCCGACGGAGGCGTCGTCGGCAATGAGGTCCAGCGGGGTGGCGACCGTCGCCGCGGTGCCGCTCTCGGTGAGTCCGTAGCTGGTGGTCAGGGCGAACTGCAGGGACGGGATCTTCGCGCGCAGACTGGCCAGCAGCGCGGGTGAGGACGGCGCCGAGTTGAGGGAGAGCGCGGCCAGCGAGGACAGATCATGCTGGGCGACATCGTGTTCCAGCAGCCGGGCGGCCATGGTCGGCACCGCGGCCCAGTTGGTGACCCGCTCACGTTCGACCAGGCTCAGCACCCGGCCGACCTCGAACCCGCCGTGCGGGAACACCACGGTGGCGCCGGTCAGCAGTCGCGGGACGACGAGGTTGTGCAGGCTGGCTATGTGGAACAGCGGTGCGGTGACCAGATACCGGCGATCGCTCGGCGCGTCGCTGGGTGGCTGTCCCGCGAACGCGGCGAGCATGGCATCGGTGAAATGGTGATAGTCGCTGACCGCCACCATGTTCCGCTGCGAATGCACCACACCCTTGGGCCTGCCGCTGGTCCCACTGGTGTAGAGGATCACGGCCGGGTCGTCTTCCTCGACCGGCGTCGCGGGGATTTCGCCACCGCCGAACTCGGCGATCAGGGCGGGCAGATCCGTCTCCATGGTGAGCACCGGAATGTCGGTGTCGGGCACCAGCGCGGCCCTTTTCGCGTCAGCGATCAGCACGGTGGGCGTGGCGTGCTCGAGTCCGTAGGCGATCTCCGGCGGCGCCCACCAGGCGTTGTAGCCGACCGGGATCGCGCCGAGGCACTGGGCGGCCCAGAACGCGATCACCCAGTCCGGGCCGTTGGCGGCCAGGATGCCGACGCGGTCGCCCTTGCCGACACCGTGGCGGCGGGCCAGCGCGGTGGCCAGCGCGCCGGCGGCCGCGGCGTGCTCGGCGAAGGAGATCCGGCGGTCCTCGGTGACGAGGTAGTCGCCCTCGCCCCAGGTCAGCGAGTGCTCGAGGAGTTCGCGCAGGCTGCGGCGGCGGTGCGCCAGCACCGGGATCGGCACGCCGAGAACGGGTTCGGCGGTCAGTTCGAACGGCGCGCCGGGCGCGGTGAGGCCCGCGGCGACCTTGGCCACGAATTCCTGCGGGTCTACGGCATCGGACATGTTCTTCTCCATCAGGGAATCAGGACGGCGCGACCACGGATCGCGCCGGAGTCGAGTCGGTCGAAGGCGGTGCGTGCGTCGGCGAGGTCGAAGCGTTCGATCTCGGCGCGGACCTTGCCCGCGGCGGCCAGTGCCACCGCGTCGAGCAGGTCGGTTCTGGTGCCGCCGTAGGACTTCCGTACCGTGGCGCCCCACGGCAGGCCGGGTCCGCCCGCCGGACCGGAGTCGATGCCGGGCACGCCGCCCGCCAGTCCGACCATTCGGTAGGCACCGTTGGGCGCGACGGTTTCGACGGCGAGTTTCGCGGTGGCGTCGGCGCCGACGAAGTCGAAGACCGCCTCGGCGCCGCGGCCGCCGGTGAGTTCGAGGATGGTGGCCGCGGTGTCGTCACCGGCTGTCAGCGCGATATCGGCTCCGCAGGCGGTGGCGAGGGCGAGCTTGTCGGCGTCCACGTCGACGGCGATGACCCTGGTCTCCGTCATCGCCTTCAGCAGCTGTACCGCGACGTGCCCCAGGCCGCCGATACCGATGGCGACGGCGGTGGCGCCCGGCCACAGCTGATCCAGCGCGCCGCGGATGGCGTGCATCGGAGTGAGCGCGGCGTCGGCCAGCGGTGCGGCCTGCGCGAAGTCCATGTCGCCGATGGGCACGAAAGAACGCGCGGGGATCCGGACGTACTCGGCCATGCCGCCGTCGGGGCCGAGCCCGGGACACGGCGGCATCGCCGTGCGACCCGCCGCCAGACAGACATTCTCGTTGCCGCGCAAGCACTCCCGGCATTCACCGCACGACCAGCACAGGTACACGATCCCGCGCTCGCCGGCGCTGCGCCCAGCCACCTGCGTGCCGACCGCCTCGATGGTGCCCGCGATCTCGTGGCCCAGGGTGAGTGGCTTGTCGCTCATCGGGAACGGCAGGCTCAGCACGAACGAATCCGAGTGGCAGATCCCGGCGGCGCCGACCCGCAACAGCAGATCGTCCGGGCCGATATCGGGCACGGGCACCGTCCGCAGTTCCAGGGTGCCCGGCGCGGTCAGCTGCATCGCACGCATGGTCATCGGGTCGCTCCGTCGAAGGTGGCCTTCAGGTACCGGTCGCAGCGGTCGGAGCCGATCAGGCCCGTCGCCATCCGATTCATGGTGTAGGCGAAGGTGATCCGGCGATCCAGGTCGTTGACGACCATCGAGCCGCCGTAGCCCGCCCACCAGCAGACCCGGCCGTCGGGGATGTGCGGGAAGGTCTGCGGCCGGGGCAGGCCGTAGCCGATGCCGAACCGCAGCGGGGTCAGCAGCGCCAGGTCGACGCCGTCGGCCTGCTCACGGAAGATCAGGTCGATCGTCGCGGGCGAGAGGAACCGTCTGCCGCTGAGCTCGCCGCCGTTGGCGATCAGCGACTGGATCCGGGCCACCGAGCGTGCGTTGCCGTGGCCGTTGGTCCCGCCGATCTCGGCTTCACGCCAGGCCGGTGTCGCGGTCTCGGTGACTTCGAGCCAGGGACTGGTGAGCGTCTTGATGAGCACGCTGTCCTGGTCGAGGGTCGACAGATCGAACTCGGGCAGTTCCGGCGGGACCAGGGTGGCGATCCGGTCGGCGTGCTCGGGTCCGGTACCGATGTGGAAATCGGCCCCGAGCGGGCCCGCCAGTTCCTCGGCGAAGAACCGGCCGAGCGAACGGCCGGTGATGCGGCGTACCAGTTCACCGATCAGATGGCCGTAGTTGATGGCGTGATAGCCCGAGGCGGTACCGGGCTCCCACCAGGGCGCCTGGGTCGCCAGCCGGGCCGCGGCTTCCTCGTGGTCGTAGATGTCGGACAGCGCGATCGGTTTGTCCCAGCCGGAGACGCCCGAGGTGTGCGAGAGCAGCTGCCTGACCAGGATGTCGGCCTTGCCGTTGGCCGCGAACTCGGGCCAGTAGTGGGCAACGCGCTGGTCGACGTCGAGGTCGCCGCGGTCGACCAGCAGCAAAGCGCACAGTGCCGTCATCGTCTTGGTCACCGAGAAGACGTTGACCAGGGTGTCGGCGGCCCACGGGGTGGTCTGCGCCGGATCGGCGTACCCGCCCCACAGATCGAGCACCGGATCGCCGTCCACGGTGACGCACAGTGCCGCACCCAGTTCGGCGCCGGAGGCGAGTTGGTCATCGAATGCGGCACGCACACCGGCGAATTCGTCCAGACAGAAACCCGAGGAGATTCCGCTCATCACACCACCCCCGCCGTCGCGCGCGCGGGCACCGGCAGGCTGTTGCCCGTGGCGGCGGCCCGTTTCGCGCCCCGTTCCAGCTCCCTGGTCATCGAGCGTACGTACGGCTCGAACTCGGTCTGGATGGTGTGGCGCGGCGAATCGTAATAGCGCCCGGCACGTTTGGCCTCCTGCTCGCCGAGCACCTGATCCATCTGCTCGAGGGGGGGCAGGTGATAGCGGCCGGTCAGGTAGGCGGCGACCAGCTTGCTCTGCTGCTCGGCGAAATTGACCAGCGTCGGCATCGGCTGGGCCAGGCCGAGATAGAACAGGTTGTCCACGCCGGGCTTGACCATCATCTGGAACAGCGGGAACCGGTTGGCCGCGTCGGGCGCCAGCTCCGGGTCGGTGAAGAACGGGAAGCTGATGTGGTAGCCGGTGGCGCACACGATCACGTCGACCCGCTCGCTGCTGCCGTCGGCGAAATGCACTGTGTCGCCGTCCAACCGGGTGATGGCGGGCTTGCACTCCACGTCACCGCAGCCAGCACGGTGCAGGAATTCCTCACTCGCCGACGGATGCGCTTCGAACGGCTCGTGATCGGGCGCGGGCAGGCCGTAGTTCCGCATGTCGCCGCGGTTCTTCCGCACGAATCGCTGCTTGAGCTTGAGCGCGACCTTCGGGGGAATCCAGGAGGGCATCGAACGGCGGTCACCCACTTGGCCGTTCACGTATTTGGGCAGCACCCAGACACCGCGCCGGGCCGAGACGAACAGCTTCGACGCGAGGAAGCGCTGGGACAGTTCGGAGGCGATGTCGAGGCCCGAGTTGCCCATGCCGACCACCACGATCCGTTTGCCGCGCATATCGATCGGGTCGAACGGATCGTTGTAGGCGTGGCTGTGCATCAGCACGCCGTCGAACTCGCCCGGGTAGTCGGGGAATCGGGGATTCCAGTGATGGCCGTTGCAGACGATCAGCGCGTCGTAGACCTCGGTGTCACCCGCCGCCGTCGTCACCCGCCACAGGCCCGCGTCGTCGCGCTCGGCGGCGGTGACCAGGCTGTTGAACCTGATCCGGTCACGCAGGCCGAAGTGGTCGACGTAGTCCTTGAAGTACCGCAGCAGCTGGGAATGGTGCGGGAAGTGCGGCCAGTCCTCGGGAGCGGGGAAGTCCTCGAATTGCAGGCGGTACTTCGAGGTGTCGATGTGCAGGCTCTGATAGCAGGCCGACATCTCGTTGGGGTTCTTGTAGTACCAATTGCCGCCCACCTCGTCGGAGGCTTCGTAGCAGTCGAACGGAATGCCGTACTCGGCAAGCCTTTTGGCGACGGTGATACCCGAAGGTCCGGCGCCGATGACGCACACCCTGGGCAATTCGCGTGTATCCATGCACAACTCCTGAGCGGCCTCGGTCACCGATGACCATGCCGCGTGACGTGGAACACACGATAGCGCTTCACTGGACATCATGTCTAGTGAATGAGCTGATCGTCTAGGATGAGCCCATGACGTCCGAACCCGCCCGCCGTGGATCGTTGCGTGAGGAGCAGAAACGCCTCACCAAGGCCAGGATCGTCGAGACCGCGCGCACTCTGTTCGAGACCCAGGGTTATTCCGATGTCCGCGTCGACGACATCGTCGCCGCCGTCGGGTGCAGCCGGGCGACGTTCTACCTGCACTTCACCAGCAAGGGCGAGGTGCTGCGGGCGATCGCCAACGAGGGCACGCTGACCAGCGTCCGGGAGTTCTACGCCGACCTCGACCGGGTGCTCACCACAGGTTCCCGGGAAGCGTTCGAGGAGTGGATGACCCGGGCGATCTACTGGTTTCTCGTGAACAAGGACATGCTCCCGGCGTGGGACGAGGCCACCGCGGTCGAACCGGAGTTCCGCGCGGTGGCACGCGAGGGCATCATGACACTGGCCGACAGCATGCCCGCCTACCTCGCCCGCTGGCCCGAACACCGCCGCGGCGAGGCGCGGCTGCGGATCGAACTGCTGGTCGCCCAGCTCGAGCGGTTCTTCACCCGGTGGGCCATGCAGGGCACCATCGACGTCACCGCCGACAAGGCCGCCACCGTCCTCACCGATGTCTGGTTTCCGGCGCTGCAAGCACCCGCAGACTAGCGCGCCGGCCAGCCACCGTTACTGCGCCGACCACCGCCACCACGATGCCGTTCATGAGGCATGCCTTTCGACAGTCGAGCCCGCGTCGACAGTCGAGCCCGCGCAGCACCGAACCCCACGCTAGAGCGCGGGTGGCGCCGCCGGTTCACCCGATTCGGGTGAGGCGTGTGGGGCCGGATCGGCGCACGATCACGCCATGGGATCAACACCTGCACTGGGACCGGTCGATTTCCTCGTCCTCACCTTCCCCGGTACCGCCGTCGACGAGACGGTTGCCGACGCGCTGGCCGAGGTCGTCGGGAAGGGCCTGGTAACCCTGCTGGATCTGATCGTGCTGACGATGGACGCCGCGGGGGCGGTCACCGAATCCGAGGTCGACGACGATCTGGCCGAGGTGGGTCTCACCGGCCTGACCGCGGCCGACATCGACCTGGTCAGCGACGCCGATGTGGACGTCGTGCGCACGTCGATGGTGCCGGGTAGCACGGCGGTGATCCTCGTCTTCGAACAGAGCTGGGCGGCGCGGCTGGCCACGGCGGTGCGCGACGCCGACGGCGAGGTCGCGTTGCACGTGCCGATACCGCGTGATGTCGTCGAATCCGCGGTGTCCGCCGCGGCGACGGGCTAGAGAGGAAAGCGACATGCCACTACGACGGGGCCGCATCGGGCGGCCCGGACTTCTCGGCACGATGGCACGGACCGCGGTCATCACCGGCACCGCCACCGCCCCGCCGGTCGACCTGGTCGGGAAGTTGAGGCAACTGAGCGAATTGCATTCGGCGGGTGCGCTCTCCGATGCCGAATTCGCGGCGGCCAAGAAGCAGCTGCTCGGCTGAGAACTCCCGCACGAAGCGCCCCCGGTATCGTCGACCGGGGGCGCTGATGGGGACTCCCGGCATCAAGGCGTCACGATGGCGAAGTCAGGGTCGGGGGCATCCAGGTAGCCGACCAGTTCGGCCAGTTTCGTGGCGTCACCGGCTACCGTGACACCGCCGTCGGCGATCAGCCGGCCCAGGTCAGCGCCGCCGATCAGGGCGGCGTGCAGATCCGCTCCGGTGAGGGTGAAGGTCGCGTCGGCGGGTCCGGCATCTCCCTCGACGTCGAAATGCACGAGCACGCCGTTGCGGAGCTGGGTGCGGTGGACGGTTCCGGTGTCCGCGAGCTTCCAGTCGAGGACGATGGTGGCCGACCAGGCGCGCGGACCGTCGACGCGCAACGCGATCGCGTCGAAGAGCTGCTCGACCGTCAGCGCCGCGCCGATATCCGGTGAGGAGGTCACCGTCGGGGTACCGACGCTTCCGTTGCGCAACTCGTAGGCGCCCATCAGGAAGAAGTTGCGCCAGGTGCCGTTCTCGGAACCGTAGCCGAGCTGCTCGAGCGTGTCGGCCTGCAATGCCTTGGCCTCGGCGTTGTCCGGCTCGGCGAAGATCACGTAGTTCAGCACCTGGGCCACCCAGCGGAAGTCGCCGTCGGCGTAGGACTTTCGGGCCTTGGCGACGACCTCGTCGGCGCCACCCATGAAATCGAGGTGGCGGAGGGCGGATTCGACCGGGGTGTGCTGCCACAGGTTCGCCGGATTGCCGTCGAACCAGCCCATATACCGCTGGTAGATCGCCTTCACGTTGTGGCTGACGGAGCCGTAGTAGCCGTGGGTCGACCACGAGTTCGCCAGGGCGGGCGGCAGTTCGATGGTCTCGGCGATCTCGATGCCGGTGGCGCCCTTGTTGAGTGCCCGCAGGGTCTGGTCGTGCAGGTAGCCGTAGAGGTCGCGCTGGACCGAGAGGTACTCGGTGAGCCGCTCGGTGTCCCAGGTCGGCCAGTGGTGCGAGGCGAACACGACGTCGGAGCGACCGGCGTAGCGGTTGATCGCCTCGGTGAGATATTTCGACCACACGTGCGGGTCACGCACCAGCGCGCCGCGCAAGGTGAGCAGGTTGTGCAAGGTGTGGGTGGCGTTCTCGGCCATGCACAGTGCTCGCCGGTCGGGAAAGTAGAAGTTCATCTCCGCGGGCGCCTCCGTGCCCGGCGTCATCTGGAATTCGATGGCTACCCCGTCGACGGTCACGGCCTGGCCGGTGTGCTCGATGGAGATCGTCGGCGTGATCAGCGTCGGCTGACCGAGCGAGGTCGTCGGCCCGAGACCGGCGCCGACCGAACCCAGCGGTCCGGTCGGCAGTGCCGCGCCGTACATGTAGGCCGCCCGGCGGGCCATCGCGGTGCCCGCGTACACGTTCTCCGCCACCGCGTGCTCGGCGAATCCCACCGGCGCGATGATCGGGCATCGACCGGCGTCGACATCGTCTTGCGTGGTCACGCCTTTGACGCCACCGAAGTGGTCGATGTGGGAGTGCGAGTAGATCACCCCGGTCACCGGGCGGTGACCGCGATGCTCGCGGTAGTGCGCCAGCCCCGCCGCGGCCGTCTCGAGCGAGATCAGCGGGTCGATCACGATCACGCCGGTGTCGCCCTCGACCAGGGTCATGTTCGACAGGTCGAGTCCGCGGATCTGGTAGATGCCGTCGGTGACCTCGTACAACCCTTGCATCGCGCACAATCTCGACTGCCGCCACAGGCTCGGATGCACCGTGGGCGGGCACTCGCCGTCGAGGAAGGCGAACGCCTCGCTGCTCCACACCACGTGCCCCGCGGCATCGCGCACCACTCCCGGAGTCAGCGCGGCGACGAATCCGCGTTCGGCGTCGGCGAAATCCTGTGCGTCGTCGAACGGTAACGTGCGCAAGGCCGTGTCGTTGCCTGCTTCGATGGTGGCCGAGGCATCCTGCTGAGTGGTCATCAGATCCCTTTCCGCGCGGAGACGTGCGACTCGCGCCGACCCGGCGCCGACCGGCACGGCGGTGACCGCCGGGCTGAGTCGAGTCGCTGCTCTCGCAGCATCACACCTGGCGACCGTCGCGCCCTCACCCGAACGGGGTGAACTTCGGCCGAATCGGCCGCACGGCTTCAGATCAGGCCGGCGCGGCGGGCGTTGGTGATGGCCTCGGCGCGGGCGTTGACGCCGAGTTTCTGGTAGATGCCGCGCAGGTGGGTCTTGACGGTGTTGACCGAGACGCCCATGTTCGCGGCGATGGTGGCCGCGGTCATGCCGGACGGGAGCTGGCGCAGGACAGCGAGTTCGGTGTCGGTGAGCTGGGGTGCGTCGGCGGCGGGCGCGCGGTGGGAGCGGACCAGGTCGACGAAGGCGTCGAAGCGGCCGAAGCGCCCGCCCAGCCGGTCCAGGACCTCGGCGGCGCCCGGCACATCGAGGAACGGGCGGATCAGCCGTTCCCCGCAGGCCAGCGAGAGCGCCTGCTCGAACGCGTCGTCGACCTTGCGCGGGCGATCGAGACGGTCGGCGGCGACACCGACCAGCAGCCAGGCCGCGACCAGCGATCGGGTGTTCAGTTGCGGCGGGCCGCCGAGCAGCGGCTCGAGCAGCGTCAGCGCCGCGGCGGGGCGATGGGTGTAGACGGCGAGGCCCGCGTCGGCGACGGCCGTCTGCGGGGTCGGGCCGAATACCCGGGTCGCGTGGTCGACCAGGTGCTGGGCGTCGGCCCTGGCTTGCAGGCGCAGCAGCAGCCACAGCACATCGGTGACCAGCGCCCCGATGCCGAACAATCCCGGGGCATCGTCGAGCAGCCGGTGCACCTGCTTGCACAGCGCGGTGGCGGCGGCCGCGCGGTCGGGTGCCGCGTCGAACATCAGCACGCCGGTCATGACCGCGGCCTGGCGCACCGGCGCGGGTGCGGTGGCCTCGACCAGCGGGCCGCCGGGCAGGCCGGGCAGTGGCGGCTCGACGGACTCGCCTTGCTGGTAGGCGCCGTAGGCCGCGATCACCCGGGCGAACGCGGCCTCGGGCGCGTGGGTGAGGTCGTAGCGGTCGGCGCAGTCGATCGCGGCGCCGGCCAGCGCGCGCAGCTCGCCGACCCTGCCCGCGTACCCCGCGGCGATGGCCGATGCCGTCCGCGCGCGCACCGCGACGCGGCCGAGTCCCGTTTCCTCGGCGTGCACGATCGCGTGCCGCAAAGCCGCTGTGCCGCTGTCGATCTCACCGCCGGAGATCTGCGCGGTGCCGCAGTGCATCGCCGCGTAGCAGTCGAGATCGGGCTGGCCGGTCACCGCGGGCAGCGGCCAGCTCATCGACGCCGAATCACCCACCAGGACAGCGACTCCCGCGCTGACGGCCCGGTCGAGCGCATCGGTCCACCCGACGGGTACCAGCCGCGAGACCTGCTCGGGCCCGACGTGGGCGGCTTCGAGATAGACCTCGGCGGTGGCGATCTCACCCGCCTCCACCGCGACGGCCGCGCGCAGCAGGCGCACGAAGGTGTCCTCGGACAGCTCGGGGACGTGCTCGAGTGCGGCGAGCAGCAGGTGCCCGGTGCCGTCGAGGACCATCCGCAGTCCCCAGTCCCGCAGGAACGGGACCAGGCCGGGCGCTCCCGGTTCGGCCAGGACGTGGTCGAGCGCGGGGCCGGGCATCGCCGCGGCGCCGAACCACTCGGCGACCCGGCGGTGCACGGCGGGCAGCCGGTCGGCCCTGGTGTGCGTCGCCTCGGCCAGCAGGTACGCGCGCAACAGCGGGTGGTAGGTGTGCCACAGCTCCCCCGCGTGCGCGACGGTGTGCATGGGGAAGTTGGCGCGCAGCAACTCGTCGACGATTCGCGCCGCGTTCTCCCCCGCCAGCTCCTCGGCCAGCGGCAGGCTGAAGCGGCTGGGAATCGCGGTGACGAGCAGGAATTCGAGGGTGCGGGCAGGCAGCGACTGCATCAGCTCGGCGACGAGGAAATCGGCGACCGCGTGCGAGGGCCTGGCCAGGGTGGTGAGCGCGGTGTCGCGGTCCTCGGCATTGGCGGCCAGGTAGATCGCCGCGATCCGCACCAGCGCGGCCCAGCCGCGGGTGAGGGTGTGCACCATGGCCAGTTCGGTGTCGTCGAGCCGGCAGCCGTGCTGGATGAACAGCTGGGCGATCCGCTCCGGTGACAACGTCAGTTCGGCGACGCCGATCCGGGTGAGCTTGCCCGCCAATTCCAGCGCGTGCCAGCGCAACGGCGGATCGAACCGGCCCGCGATCAGCACGGTGACCGTCGCGGGCAGGTGGGCGAGCAGGTATTCCAGGCCTGCCAGTTGCAGCGGGTCGGTGAGCAGGTGGGCGTCGTCGATGACCAGGACGGCGCGTTCGAGGGTGATCGTCATGGCGTCGACCAGGTCGGCCGCCTGGTCGACCGGGGTGCGCAGCGCACCGGCGGCGAACACACACGGCAAAGTGGAGTGTATAGTAGAGAGAGACGAGAGACGGGAAAAACACTACAATAAAAAACAACAAC
>NZ_JBHXMY010000114.1:0-13349 GCF_042720195.1 Nocardia sp. NPDC058497
CCGGATAGGCAGGTGGCGCTGAGTGGGCAGACGGCTGGGGAACGAACGGTGGTGCAGCTGGGGCGTGCTGGGCGGCGATGGGCCCGGCGGGGGCGGGTGGGGGTTGGGATGGGTGCCAATTGCCCTGCGGCACAGGCTGGATCGGCGGGTTTCCCGCATAGCCGGGTGCAGGCATTGCCGGCGGCTGCGCCGGGGGCTGCGCCGGGTGGGGAAAGGCGCCCGGGGAGACCGGGACCGGCTGTTGGGTGGGCGGGTAGTAAGCCGCCGGGTGGGGCAGGGCGGGTGGGGTGTTGGAGGTGAGGGCCTTGCGGGCGGCCTTGGCGAAGGCGGCACACGAATCGAACCGCGACGCAGGGTGTTTCGCCATGGCGGCGGCCAGGACGGCGTCGAGGGCCGGTGGGAGTGCCTGGCGGCGCAGGGCCAGGGGTGGTGGGTTGAGGTAGAGGGTGCCGCGGATGATCTCGTTGGGGTCGGGTGAGTCGAAGGGGGCGATGCCGGTGAACAGCCAGTACAGGGCGCAGGCCAGGGAGTACTGGTCGGAGCGGTGGTCGAGTTCGGCGCCGGTCATCTGTTCGGGGGACGCGTAGGCCAGCGTCGCGGTGAACATGCCCTGCTGGGTGAGGTGGGTGGAATCGGCGCGCAGGCGGGCGATGCCGAAGTCGGTGAGAAAGACCCGCTCGCCCTGGCCGCCGCCGGATCGGGCCAGCAGGATGTTGGCCGGCTTCACATCGCGGTGCAGCACTCCCCTGCCGTGCGCGTAGTCCAGGGCATCGGCTACCCCTTCGATGATCTGCACGGCCCGCTCGGGCGGCAGCGTCATCGGGTCGACGGTCGCGGCGTCGACCCCGTCGACGTACTGCATGCTGATCCACAGCTGCTCACCCTCGGCGCCACGGTCGAAGACGGTGACGATGCCGGGATGGTCGAGTCCGGCCGCGAGATCGGCCTCCCGTTCGAACCGCGCGCGAATGCGTTCGTCGGCGAACAGGTCCCGGTTGAGCAGCTTGAGCGCGGTCAGCCGGTCCAGCCGCGGATGCCGCGCCAGATACACGGTTCCCATGCCGCCCTGGCCGAGCATCCGCTCGACAGTGAACCCGGCGAACACCTCACCGATGTCGAGCACTGCGACCCCCTTCCGGCGCCTGTGGCGGACCAGCATGGCACCCGCACAGCGGCGTGACCACCTTCATTCGAATTCTCGCCGAAAATCGGTGAAACTTGCTAACTGTCGTCCGGTATCGTCCGGGCGCGCTCGACGAGTAGTTTGCACCGCCGAAGCAGGGCGCCGACGCGCAGTGGGTGGTGGGGAGGATTCGGTGGTGAAGTCGATCGGAAAGGCGGCTGCCTTGCGCGGGCTGCTGCACAGTGCGGTGCTGGCATCGGCCGCACTGTCTGCCGTCTCGTGTGCCATGCCTGGCACCCAGGCGGCCGTGAGCGCTCCGACGGTGACCGTGAACAGCGAGGACGCCTGGCACCCAGGCCTGTCCATCATGCTGCCCGATTCGCTGGCCGCGGAGTTCACCCAGTTGCAGTCGCGGCTGCCTGGACAGGTCGGCATGGCGCTGATGCCGGTCGGCGGCGGCCGGATGACGATCTACGGCGACTGGACCACCGGCATCGCCTGGTCGACGATCAAGGTGCCGCTGGCCGTCGCCGCGCTGCGCCACGATCAGGACCAGTCGATCTTCGAGATGGTGCAGGCCGCGATCACGGTGTCGGACAACGACGCCGCCTACGGGCTGTGGGAATCGCTGGGTGACGGGGAGGAAGCGGCCGAGGCGGTGCAGCAGGTGCTCGACGAGGCCGGTGACATCTCCTCCCCCGGCAAGGAGAGCCTGCGCACCCACCTCGACTACACCGCCTTCGGCGGCACCGAATGGTCGCTGGCCAACCAGGTCCGGTTCGCCTCGCGCCTGCCGTGCCTGCCGCAGACCGAGGTCGTCACCCAGCTGATGGGCGAGATCACGCCCGACCAGGGCTGGGGTCTCGGCCTGCTCGACGACACCGAGTTCAAGGGCGGCTGGGGTCCCGACGACGACACCGGGGTGTACACGGTGCGCCAGTTCGGGCTGGTGCCGGTCGGCAGCGGTCAGCTGGCGGTCGCCCTTGCCGCACAAGCGGATTCGGGCACCTTCGACGACACCACCGCCCTGCTGGACCGGATGGCACTGCTGCTTGGCCGGCATCTGCCGGAGCTGCGCGGCGGCGTCTGCCCGCGCTGAGCGACCCCGCTCAGCCGGGGACGACCAGGCCCGATTCATAGGCCAGCACCACCGCCTGGGCCCGGTCGCGCAGGCCGAGCTTCGAGAAGACCTTGGAGACATGGGTTTTCACGGTCTGCTCGGCCACGAACAGCGCCTCGGCGATCTCGGTGTTCGACAGCCCCTTGGCGACGAGTTCGAGCACTTCCCGTTCGCGCGGGGTGAGCGAGGTCAGCGCGGGCGCGGCGGGCGTGCGCACGGTGTTGCGCCTGCGCGTGACGTCGGCGATCAACCGGCGGGTGATGGTCGGCGCCAGCAGCGCCTGGCCGTCGGCGACGACGCGCACCGCCCGCACCAGTTCCTCGGCGGGCGCGTCCTTGAGCAGGAACCCGCTCGCGCCCAGGCTCAGCGCCTCGTAGACGTAGTCGTCGATGTCGAAGGTGGTCAGCATCAGCACCCGCACCGGCGGATCGAAACCGGCGGCCAGGATCGCGCGGGCGGCCTCGAGCCCGTTCATCTCCGGCATCCGCACGTCCATCAGGACCACGTCGGGCCGCAACCGCTTGGCCTCGGCCACCGCGACCCGGCCGTCGGGCGCGTCCCCGATGACGCTGATGTCGGGCTGGGCTGCCAGCAACGCGCCGAAACCCTGCCGCACCATGGCCTGGTCGTCGGCGATCAAAACGGTAATTGCCACTCGACCACCCTAGTGTGCGCCGTCGCGTAGCGGTCCACAGTCTTTCGCGCATGGCCGAAGCGGAGGTACACCTGGTGGGCGCAGACGCGAAGCGTTCCTCGGTCTTTCGCGACGGAGGTACTCCTACGTGGTCGGCAGTTTCGCCGAGACCTCGAAGCCGCCGTCGCGGGTGGGGCCCGCGGCGAGTGAACCGCCGACCGCCTCGACCCTGGTTCGCATGCCATCGATGCCGTGCCCACCACCCGCACCGGGACGCGACGGGGTAATCGACGGCGCGTTGCGCACAGTCACCGTCACCGCGTCGGGAGCGACAGCGACGGCGACGAGCACCGGCGCACCGGGCGCGTGCCTGGCCGAGTTGGCCATCGATTCCTGCACCACCCGGTAGACCGTCAGCCCGGTCGTCTCGGGGACCGCCTCGAGCTCACCGGCCACGGTCCATTCGACCGGCAGACCCGCACGCTGCGCGGACGCGCACAGTTCCGGCACATCCACCGCCCGCGGCTGGGGCGCGTGCTCGGGCAACTGCCCGTCGCTGCGCAGCACCCCCAGCAACCCGCGGATCTCGTTGAGCGCGGTGCGAGCGGTGGCGCCGATCGACTCGAACTCCGTGCGCGCCGCCGGGTCCAGATCGGTGATCCGGTAGGGCGCGGTCTGGGCCTGCACCACGACCATCGACATGTGGTGGGCCACGACATCGTGCAGGTCACGGGCGATACGGGCCTTCTCCTCGAGGATGGCCCTGCGCGCGCGTTCGAGCTCGGTGACTTCCTCCTGCCGTTCCAGCTTGCGGCGCGAGGCGACCACGATGCGCAGCAGATAGCCGAACAGCGCCAGCGCGCCGAAACCGACAACCCAGCCCCACAGCGGGCCGTCCGCCGAACCCGGCATGGTGGTGGAAAACAGCATCGACTGCGCCGCCCAGGCCACCACCACGATCGGCACCGCGGCCCGCAGCGCCACCGCGAACAGCAGCACGAACAGCACGATGACGTGCACCACCTCGAACGGCAGATCGTTGTCCGGCAGGGGCTGGAGGATGACCGAGAACAGCAGCGCCGCGCCCGCCGAGATGGCCCAGCCCAGCGACGGGTTGACCCGCACCAGCAGGATCGGGAACGCCGCGAATGCCGCCAGCAGCGGTGCCAGGCCCGCGGCCACGTCGTGGGTGACGAACAGGGTCGGCCAGGCGACGCTGTAGAGGGTCAGCGCGACCGCCACCGTCGCGAGGTCGAACCAGGTGCGCGCGCTGATGCGGCGCGTGGCGGGGCGCAGTTGTCCGGACATGGCTCGAGCCTACGAACCGTCCGGTCAGCGGACCTCATACCGCCGACCGATTTCGCACCCCCTACCCTGGTGTGACCCCGGCGCCGGGTCACCCGCCCGCGCGCCCCGAGAACCGGTCCACAGCGGGATGCCCGCCGCCGGACCCGCTCCTTACCGTCGGAGGCCATGAACACCCCGCTTCGCCCGGTACCCGCCGCTCGCCGTGCCCGTACCGCAGTCTCCGCCTCGTCGAACACCGGCAGCCCGGCCGAAGCCGCGCACCGCCGCCGCAGTGGTGTCGCCCTGTGCACCGCGGGCCTGGCCATGGCCGCCGCCGTCGTCATGTCGGCGCCCGGCGCCATGGGCACCACGCCAGGTGGTGGCACCGAGAACGCGGCCGCCGCCGCCGTGGTCCGCGCGCTCACCGACGACGACCCCGACACCACCGCGCTGATCCCGCGTGACTTCGGCTACAAGTTCGGCTACGACCCGGCCCGGCAGGACGGCCTGCTGGTGAACCCGAACGGCAGCTGCTCCTCCCCGGTGACGTTGCCCGCCGAGTTCGGCCCGGCCTGCATGGCGCACGACCTCGGCTACGACATGCTGCGCTACGCCGAGCGGGTCGACGAACCGCTGGGCCCCTGGGCCCGGCGCTCGGTGGACGCGGCGCTGAACCGGCGCATCCACGCGGCCTGTGAGCTGCGCGACGACGAGTTCTCCCGGGCCCGCTGCGGCGTCATGGCCGATATCGCGTTCACCGCGGTCGACGTGAACTCGCGCAGGCAGGAGTACGGCGCCCCGGTGGTCGAGAACGTCTTCGCGGAGACCGACCCGGCCGACCGGCCGAACCTGTGGCCGCTGGCGCGCACCGTGCTGGGTTTGTTCGCGGTGACGGCGGCCTCGGCGGTCATCATCGACGCGCTGCGCAAACGGCGTCGCCGCCTCGTCTGAGACGCTTGCCGAAAACTAGAACATGTCCTAGTTTTCACGCATGGCCCTCACTATCGACGAAACGATCGAGATCGACGCCCCCGCCGAGAAGGTGTGGGAGGTTCTCACCGATTTCGGTCGCTACGGCGAATGGAACACCTTCTGCTACGAGGCGGCGAGCACGCTGGAGCCGGGCTCGCCCATCGACATGCAGGTGCGGCTGGGCGGCAACCGCCGTCCGCAGCGGGAGTGGATTCGCACGCACACCCCGGGCGTGGAGTTCAGCTACACCATGAAGCCGGTGCCGCTGGGCACGCTGCACAGCCTGCGCTCACACACCGTGGTGCCGCTGGGCGCGGACCGCTGCCGCTACGAGTCGCGGTTCACCCTCGCCGGCTGGCTCAGCCCCGTCGTAACCCTCGCGCTCGGCAAGCACCTGCGCGCCGGCTTCGCCGCGATGACCGCAGGCGTCGGCAAGCGGGCGACCGAGATCTGAAAAACGGGGTGCGCCAGGCCGATTCGGCCCAGCGCACCCCGCTGCGTGGTGTCGCTAGACGCCCGCGGGCACCGGCAGCGCACCGCGCGCCGCCTCGTAGGCCGCGCCCACCCGGTACAGGCGGTCGTCGGCCAGGGCGGGCGCCATGATCTGCAGGCCCACCGGCAGGTTGTCGTCGGCCGACAGTCCCGACGGCACCGACATGCCGCAGTGCCCGGCCAGGTTGGTCGGCAGCGTGCACAGGTCCGACAGGTACATGGCCAGCGGATCGTCGACCTTCTCGCCCAGCTTCCACGGGGTGAACGGGCTCGTCGGCGAGACCAGCACGTCGACCTGCTCGTAGGCCCTGTCGAAGTCCTGCGCGATCATCGTGCGGACCTTGAGCGCCTGACCGTAGTAGGCGTCGTAGTAACCGGCCGACAGCGCGTAGGTGCCGATGATGATGCGGCGCTTCACCTCGGGGCCGAAACCGGCCTCGCGGGTCAGCGACATCACCTGGTCGGCGCTGTGACTGCCGTCGTCACCGACGCGCAGGCCGTAGCGCATCGCATCGAAGCGCGCCAGGTTCGACGACACCTCCGACGGCATCACCAGGTAGTACGAGGACAGCGCGTACTCGAAGTTCGGGCACGACACCTCGATCACCTCGGCGCCCAGATCCTTGAGCACCGCGACCGCGGCGTCGAAGGAGCTGAGCACGCCGGGCTGGTAACTGTCGGAATGCAATTCACGCACCACACCGACGCGCACACCGGTCAGGTCACCGTTGGCGCCCTGTCGCGCCGCCTCGACCACGGGCGCCACCGGCACGTCGCGGGAGGTGGAGTCGCGCGGGTCGTAGCCGGCGATCACCTCGTGCAGCAGCGCGGTGTCGAGCACCGTGCGACCACACGGGCCACCCTGATCCAGCGACGACGCGCACGCGACGAGGCCGTAGCGCGAGACCGTGCCGTAGGTGGGCTTCACGCCGACCGTCGCGGTGACCGCGGCGGGCTGACGGATGGAGCCACCGGTGTCGGTGCCGATGGCCAGCGGCGCCTGGAACGAGGCCAGCGCCGCCGCCGAACCGCCGCCGGAACCACCGGGGATGCGGGTGGTGTCCCACGGGTTGCGGGTCGGGCCGTAGGCGGAGTTCTCGGTGGAGGAGCCCATCGCGAACTCGTCCATGTTGGTCTTGCCGAGGATCGGGATGCCCGCGGCGCGCAGCCGGGAGGTGACCGTCGCGTCGTACGGCGACATCCAGCCCTCGAGCACCTTCGAGGCGCAGGTGGTCGGCATGTCGGTGGTGGTGAAAACGTCCTTGAGCGCCAACGGAACTCCCGCCAGCGGCGAGGCCGGGGTCTCGCCCGCGGCCAGCGCGGAGTCGACGACGGCGGCCGCGGCCAGCGCCTCGTTCCCGGCGACGTGCAGGAAGGCGTTGAGCTCACCGTCGACCGCGGCGATGCGATCCAGGTGCGCCTGGGTGACCTCGGTGGAGGACACCTCGCCGCCGTGGATCTTGGCCGCCAGCTCCGCCGCCGACAGCGTGGTCAACTCACTCATTCGCCCTCTCCCAGGATCTGCGGGACCAGGAAACGCTGTTCTTCCACGGCGGGCGCCTGGTCCAGCGCCTGCTCGGGAGTCAGACCCGGCACGACCACATCGGGCCTGGTCACATTGGTCGTCGGGTTCGGCGACGCGGTGGCGGGGACGTCGGCGGCGACCTCGGAGATGGTCCGCACGTGGCTGAGGATCGAATCCAGCTGACCGGCGAACTGGTCGAGTTCGGCGTCGGTCAACGCCAGCCGGGACAGCCGGGCGAGGTGAGCGACCTCGTCGCGGGAGATTGCGGGCACCGCGGGACCCCTTTCGGCTTCGGTGGGCAGTAGTGGCTACAGCCTAGTCAGGGGGCCGGGCGGGGTCCGACGGGGTAGGACGCACCTGCCTCGCGCGAAAGTTCGCGCATGTCGGGCCGTTGGGGTCATACTGCGAGTCGTGCAACCCGCGTTCAGGGGTGTAAGTATGGCGTCACCGGGTAATCGACTCGAACAACCCCGGCCCTAGGAAAGGAACGCACGTGTCATTCCTGCTCCGCGTGCAACTTCCGGATCGACCGGGAAGCCTCGGTTCCCTCGCACTCGCCCTCGGCGGGGTCGGCGCGGACATCCTCTCGCTCGATGTCGTCGAACGTGGCGCCGGTTTCGCGATCGACGATCTGGTGGTCGAAGTTCCTACCGGCGCACTGCCCGACACCCTGATCACCGCCGCGGAGTCCGTGCACGATGTGATCGTCGACTCCATCCGCCCGTACTCCGGCGTGCTGGACACCCATCGCGAGCTCGAGCTGATCGACCAGGTCGCCAGCGCCCGTGACGACCGGCTGCAGGTCCTCGTCGACGGGGTGCCGCGCGTGCTGCGCGTGGGCTGGTCGACGATCATCGGGATGGGCCCGGCCGGCGCCTACCGCGTCGTCGGCAGCCCGAGTGCCCCTGAGACACAAGCGGGTTCGGCGCCGTGGATGCCGCTGGAGAAGCCGGCGTGGCTCGACGGCGAGGCCGAGTGGGTGCCGCAGATCTGGCGTGACATGGACACCAAACTGGCGGCAGCGCCGCTCGGCAACTCCGGTCGGTCGCTGTTGCTCGGCAGGCCGGGCGGACCGGACTTCCGCCCGTCGGAGGTCGCCCGCCTCGGCTACCTCGCGGGCATCGTCGCCACTGTTCTGCAGTAAGGCCTAGGCGAGTGCCAGGCGCATGACGTAGAGCGGCAAACCGTCGTGCGGGGACCAATTACGTTCCGGCACAGCGACGAAGCCGAGACGTTCGTAGATGCGGTGCGCGTCGACCATGGTCGCCATGGTGGTGAGGGCGACCGCCTCGTACCCGCCCGCCCGCGCCTCGGCGACGACCGCGCGGACCAGCGCGGTGCCCGCGCCGAGCCCGCGGGACCGCTTCGCGACGGCGAGCATGCGGAACTCGAGTTCGCCGGGACGGGCGATCTCGGCATAGCGGGTACCCGGCTTCGCGACGGTCAGCGAGCCCGCGATCTCGTCGTCGTCGACGGCGACGAGGACTTGCGCTTCGGTGGCGCGATGGGCGACGTCAGCCAGTTCGGTGACGTAGTCGTCCTCGGGTGAGACGTAGCCGTCGCCGACGTACACGTCGACGGTCAGGGCGGAGATCGCGTCGTATTCGCTGGGGTGTGCGGTGCGGATCTCGAGGCCGGTGCCGGGGGTGAGGGCTGAGGTGCCGTGCATCTCGGAATGATCTCACCCGCACCGCTGTGAGCTCGCCCTCACCCGCGAATCGGGCCGCCGGTGAGGCCGCGGCTCACGACCCCAGGTAGGGCCGCAGGCCGGGATGATCGGCGACCCAGTTGTCCGGGTTACGCGGCGGGTAGGCGACGAGGAGCTGGTCACCGATCGCGGGCCAGTGGGCCGCGTCCCAGGCGAAACGGCGATAGACCACGACCCCGGTGACCGACGGGCCGGTCAGCGTGCCGGTGATGGTGACGTAGTGCTCGCCGGTCATGGCGGGCAGCGCGCTGACGCCGGTCACGTAGAGCGACCCGTGTTCGAGGCTCGCTCCCCCGCCCTTCCCGGAGCGGGCGGCCACCACCGCGCCGATCGTCACGACCAGCATCGTCACCATGGCCGCCGCCATCACCACTTCGAGCATGCCCCCATGCTAGGCGTACCTCCGCCTACGCTCCGGCCGTGCGCGGGTCTGTCGACGGCTTCGCCGACAGCGCCCATCATGCCTGGCACGAACGGCCGCGCGCCCGCGTCACAGTGGCGTGAGCTCGCTGACGCCCTGCTCGCGGCGCAGCTGCCAGACCGCGCTGCGGGTGCGCTGCGATCGGCCGTTGCCGCGATCGATCAGCGCGCGGTTAGCGGTGGTGTAGATCAGTTGTGCGCCACGGGCATTCGTCTCCGGGTTCTGGAACAGCTGGACGAGCCGGTCGGTCTCCTCCACCGGCAGGCCGGCGCCCAGGTCGTCGACGGCCAGCACCTGCCCGGTGTCGAGCGCCTCCAGCATGGCGGGCAGCACCCGCAGCAGCGAGCGGGTGGCGGTGGACGCGTCGGCGAGCTCGAAGGGCACATCGATCCCCTCGTGCACCAGGCTCAGCCCGGGGCCGCGGCGATCCACCATCCGCCGGTACAGCGCGTCCCGTGCGGCGCGCAGCGTACTGAGCTCGCGTTCCAGCAGGATCGGATCGCCACCATGGTCGAGTTGTGCTGCCAGCGCACCGATCTCGGCATCCAGATCACGCAGGTAGTCGGCGTACATCGGATCATGTTCGGCGACAAGCAGATCCTCGATACCCAGATCCGCTGTACGCAACAGCATCAGCAGCCGCGCGGCGTTGTCGGGCGAGCGCGAGATGTGGCTGCCGAGATCGTGGGCGAGTTCGTCGCCGCCCGCCTCGCCCTGCTGCACCTGCAGGTTCGCCGCGAACCAGCGATAGGCGGGCACCAGCGCCTCGGCGTACATCTGCCCGGCCAGGCTCAGCAGCAGGGCATTGGGCCGCACCAACGGCACCAGCGCCGCCACACCGTAGCGAGCCGCCTCGAACATCGGTCCGATCTTGATCTGATCACCGGTGCGTTCGAACACGATCCGCTTGCGTGAGCGCGGATGCGTGTAGAGCCACTCCGCGATCACATCGGCATTGTCGAGCCGGAAGCCGTAGGTGTAGGGCACGCCTTCGGCCACGAACCCCGCCACGAATTCGGTAGGCCGATCCGCGAATCCGAGATGCGGCCTGCGCACCGGCCCCGCATACGGGTCCCAGCCGCTCACCGAATGCAGGACCGCGTCCCGCATCTGCGCGAGCGCGTCGACCAGGCTCGTCTTCCCCGAGGCGGCCACGCCGTGTATCGCGGTCACCGGCACCGCCACCGGCCCACCGACGCCCTTACTGAGCCGCAATTGCTGCGCCTCGGCCAGCGATCGGTGGTTCGTCACCTGAAAACTACGCAGCACTGAGCTCGTCCGCCTCTCCGAGTCTTTTGGCCAGACTAAGGGACGTAAGGGCTCGTCGACGCGGCAGGCGATGGGGTACGTGGCCGGGTCAGCCCGTACCCGGCGAGTTACCCATGTTCTCGCCGGGTGGGTCCGCTAGCTGCTCAGGTCCCGGAACCGCTGCACCGCCAGCGGGAAGAACACCGCGACCAGGGCCACCGGCCAGAGGACCGCGAGCAGTTCCGCGTTGGCCGCGGCCAACGAGTCACCCGCCGCGACGGGGTTGCCGAACAGCCCGCGCACCGCGGTCGCCGTCGCCGACATGGGGTTCCACTCGACGACCGCGCCCAGCCACGACGGCATCGATTCGGGCGAGGCGATGGCGTTGGAGAGGAAGCCGACCGGCCAGACCAGAATCTGGACCGCCTGCACCAGTTCCGGTTTGCCCGCGACCATGGCCAGATAGATGCCCATCCACAGCATCGCGAACCGGAGCAGCAGCAGGAGCCCCACCGCGCCGAGGAACGCGGCGACGCCGCCGTGCCAGCGCCAGCCGATCGCGTACCCGACCGCGATCATCACCGTCAGCCCGACCGCCGACTGCAGCATGTCGGCGATGCTGCGGCCGACCAGGACCGCGGCCGAGTTCATCGGCATCGAGCGGAACCGGTCGATGACACCCTTGTTCAGGTCCTGGGTGACCGCGAGCATCGTCGACTCGAGGCCGAAGGCCATGGTCATCGTCAGCATGCCGGGGACCAGATAGTCCTTGAAGTCGCCGTCGATGCCACGGCCACCACCGATCAGGTAGCTGAACATCAGCAGCAGCATCACCGGGAAGACCAGCCCGACGACCAACTGCACGGGCTGGCGTGCCCAGTGCGCCAGCTCGCGCCTGGTCATCGTCCACGAGTCGGCCACCGCCCAGCTCAGCGTCGAATCCCTCTGCCACGTCGTGCTCATGCCGCGTTCTCCTTCGTCATATGCAGGAAGACTTCGTCGAGCGTCGGGCGCCGGACCGCGATGTCCTCCGGCTCGATCCCGTTCGCCGCCAACGCCCGGACGGTCTCGGTCAGGGCCGCCATCCGGTCGCTGACCGAGGCGCTGACCATCCGCCGGTCCTCGTCCACCACGGCATCGCCGGGCAGCAGCGAGGCCGCGAGCGTCAGCTGGGAAATGTCGTGCAGGACCACGTCGATGCGGTCGCCGCCCGTCTTCGACTTCAGCTCGTCGGCGGTGCCCTCCGCGATGACTTTGCCGTGGTCGATTACCGAGATCCGGTCGGCCAGCTGATCGGCCTCCTCCAGGTACTGGGTGGTCAGCAGGACGGTGGTGCCGCCGTCGACCAGCGATCGCACCGAGTTCCACACCTCCGTGCGACCGCGGGGATCGAGCCCGGTCGTCGGCTCGTCCAGAAAGAGCACCTGTGGCTGGGAGATGAGCGAGGCCGCGAGGTCGAGCCGCCTGCGCATGCCGCCGCTGTACTGCTTGACGGCCTTCTTTCCGGTGTCCCCAAGGCCGAACCGCGCCAGGAGCTCGTCGGCTCTGACGCCGGCGCGGCGCGCGCCCAGGTGATAGAGGCGCCCGAACATCTCCAGGTTCTGCCGCCCGCTGAGCTCCTCGTCGACGGCCGCGTTCTGCCCGAGCAGCCCGATCCGGGAGCGCACCCGGTCGGCGTCCTCGCGCACATCGAGGCCCGCCACCTCTACCCGCCCCTCCTCGGGACGCAGCAGTGTCGACATGATGCGCACGGCCGTGGTCTTGCCCGCGCCGTTCGGGCCGAGCACCGCGTGGACGGTACCGGCCCGGACAGTGAGATCGAGGCCGTCCAGAGCCCGCTTGGCCCCGTAGTTCTTCCGCAGGCCTTCGACGACGATCGCCGGATCGTGGTCAGTCACTTCAGCCCCTCCATCACTCATTGATCAAACTTGACTAGACGGCCAAGGTACGACTCCCGCGCCGATTAGTCAAACTTGAATACTGCTAGTTTGGTCAAAGTTGATCAGAAGGGAGACGTCCATGTCAGCGATCCGCCTGCTCGTCCTCGGCGCGGTCCGGCAACACGGACGAGCACACGGCTATCAGGTCCGCAACGACCTGGAATTCTGGGGCGCCCATGAGTGGTCCAATGCCAAGCCCGGCTCGATCTACCACGCGCTCAAGCAGATGGCCAAGCAGGGACTCCTCGTCGAACACGAGGTCGCGCCCAGCACCGTCGGCGGCCCACCCCGCGTCGAATACGAGATCAACGACAAGGGCACCGAGGAGTACTTCACCCTGCTGCGCCAGGCCCTGACCTCCTACGACCAGAAGATGGACATGCTCTCGGCAGCCATCGGCTTCATCGTCGACCTGCCCCGCGACGAAGCCGTCACCCTCCTCCGCCAGCGCATTGCCGGGCTCGAACAATGGCGTGCCTCGGTCACCGAGTACTACACGCCGGAACAGGGCCCCGGACAGCTCGGTCACATCGGCGAGATCATGAACATGTGGGTGCACTCGGCCGACAGCGAAGCGGCATGGACCCACGGCCTGATAGACCGCATCGAAGGCGGCGCGTACGTTTTCACCGGTGAGGGTGACCCGTTCGTCGGTGTACTCGCCGACGATGAGCCGAACCCGTTCGCGACAGGACCGCATCCTGCGGACTCCCGCTGACGCTCCCTGCGAATCAATACCCTTGCCCTGCAGGTTCACACCCACGGTCGGTGGCAGTAGCCGGGCGTGTCCGCCTGCGACGCACTAGCATGCGGGGCACACCCCCACCGGCCGGGCGACGGGCCCGCGGCGACGAGACGGGTGGGTGGCCCGCATGTGTG
>NZ_JBHXMY010000115.1:0-13320 GCF_042720195.1 Nocardia sp. NPDC058497
CGCCAGCACATGATCCGTCAGCTGGGCGTTCCCCCGAGCACCTACCGGGCGAACTTCACCACGGCCCGTTAGCCCGCGGGCCGGGGTACGGCGGGTAGCCCGGCGGCAGTGCCGGGGCGAAGTAGGCCTTGGACTTGGGGTTCCACAGCAGGATCACCGCGGCCAGGCCGATGACGACGCCCACCGCGGTGAAGCTCAGTGACTGCAGGTCGGCTTCGGGCGCGGCGAGCATGCTGATCACGGTGACGACGGAGAACAACACATTGATGCCGAAGAACACCGTGCCGGTGACACGGGCCCAGTTCTTGCCCGCCCGGCAGGCGAAGGCCATCCACACCCACAGACCCGCCGTCACCAGCGACGTGAGGATCCCGCCCCCGAGACCCGCGTAGACGAGGATGTCGAGGTCGTCGCCACGGAACACCCCACCCGACGCTTCGAGCGCGTCCGAGCGGATCTGATCGATCGTGGTCAGCATGTAGGCGGCGCTGAGCACCGTGACCACCGCACCGGTCAGCATCACGTAGAACGCCATCAGCACGTTCTGCGGCACCGGCAGAGGACCAGCCTCGGCTCCGGGCGCCGCCGGATAGGGACTGCCGAGCGGGTTGGCGTGGCCGCCCGGATAGGAGCCGGCCTGCGGATACGGTGACACCGCGCCGGCCGGGCCTGGCATCGCCTGCGACGCCGCCGCATTCGGGTACGGCGCCCCTGGCGAACTCAGGTACGGCGGCTGCGGCACCGCCGCATTCGGGTAAGGCGCCGTCACTCCGGCCGCGTTCGGATACGGCGGCTGCGGCATCGGCGCACTCGAGTACGGGTTAGGCGGTGCCTGGGGAACCGCGTCGGGATATGACGTCAGCTCATCATCCTGCTGCCGCGGGATCTCGTGATCTGCGGACGAATCTGGCACGGTGCCTGCCCCCTCCATGTGAAGTCGGGCCAACTCTAGTCGCCGGGACCGAAACCGACCGGTCGACTATCCGAGCGTTCACCGACCGGACGACGTGCGAGCTCAGCGCACCTCGGCGCGCACCAGTTCCTGTGCGGCCGTGCGGTATCGGTCGGCGATCAGCCGGACCACCGCGGGATGCACACCGATCGGCTCGGCGACACCGTCGGCGCCCGCGTCGTGCAGACGCTGGTGGAACAGTCCGTGCGCGAGCAGGTACGAGGCGATGAAGACCCGCCCTGAACCCGATTCCCGCAGGGACGCGACGACTTCGGGAACCCGCGGGGTACCGGTCGCGACATAGGCGATGCGCACCGGCGCACCGAGCTGTTCGGCCAGCATGCCCGCCGCCCGGCGCACGTCCTGGCGCGCCCGCGCGTCGGAGGAACCGGCGGCGGCGAAGACCACCGCGTCACCGGGCCGCCAGCCCGCGGCGCGCAACCGCACCGCCATGATCCTGGTCAGCGCGGGATCCGGGCCCATGGCCGCGGTGACCGCGACCGAGGGATGACCACTCTCTTCGACCTCACGCGGCACATCCTGATAGACGTGATACCCCGAGGCGAGGAACGCGGGCACGACGACGGCCGGTCCGTCGAGATCGCGCAGCACCTCCGACGGCGACGGCCCGAGCACGTCGACGAAGGCGGTGCGCAGGGCCGTATTCGGCGCTGCCCCTTGCGATTCGGGATCGGACACTGTGGCGCCGAGCTCGGCGGCCACCGCGTCGGCGAGCGCGGCGATCATCTCCACGCCACGCGCGCTGCGGGTGCCGTGCGCGACGAGCACCAGAGCCGGATCACCCGGCCGCGCGGTACTCACCACACCCCGATCGGTTGCGCGGGGCGCGGCGACCGGGCGGGCGTGCCGATGCCTGCCTGATGCGGCGGCTGCACCGGCGGACGGGCTGGGGTGTCGGCGCAGTCGGCGGCGTCGAGCGCGAGCCGGTAGCCACGCTTGACCACGGTCTGGATCGCCTTGGGCGTGCCGAGGCCCGCCCGCAGTCGCGCGATCGCGGTCTCCACCGCGTGGGTGTCGTCACCGCCGCCGGGCAGCGCCGACAGCAGGTCCTCGCGGGAGACGACCCGGCCGGGCTGACGAGCCAGCGAGCGCATCAACGCCATCGGCGCGGGCGCCAGCTGACGCACCTCACCGTCGACGACGACACAGCCACCACGCACGCTGATCAGATGACCGGCGGCGTAGATCCGGCTCGCCCGGCGCGGCAGTTCCTCGGCGACATGGCGGGCCAGCGCACCGAGGCGCGCGCGGCCGGGCATGGTGGTCGGCACGCCGAGTTCTTCCAGCGGCGCCGCGGTGATCGGGCCGACGCAGGCCGCGAGCACCCGCCCGCGCAGGGCGTGCAGCACCGACTCGAGCAGGCCGGTCTCCTTGGCGCGCATCAGCAGCGAGGCCACCGCGGGGGCGCTGGTGAAGGTGACGCAGTCGAGGCTGCCGGAGATGATCGACTCGATCATGGCGTCCATCGGGCCACGATCGGCGGGCGGCTCCCACCGGTACACCGGCACCGGGACCACGTCGGCGCCCGCGCAGCGCAGCACCTCGCAGAAGTCCGGAACCGGCTCCCACTCGGTCGTCGCGCCGTGCAGCTGCACCGCGATCCGCACGCCTTCGACGCCCTCGGCAAGCAGGTGATCGAGCACCTCGGCCGAGGACTCCGAAGCAGGCGACCATTCTTCGCGCAGTTCGGCGGCGCGGATCGCGCCCTTGGCCTT
Organism: Nocardia sp. NPDC058497; assembly: GCF_042720195.1. Lineage (NCBI taxonomy): Bacteria > Bacillati > Actinomycetota > Actinomycetes > Mycobacteriales > Nocardiaceae > Nocardia > Nocardia sp. NPDC058497. The sequence goes on from NZ_JBHXMY010000115.1 coordinate 2,689, forward strand.
GGGGCCACGAGCCAGCATCCGGGTCGAGGCCAGCGTGTCACGCAGCACCTCGGCCAGGCCCCAGCCCTCGGCCGCTTCCATCCAGCCGCGGAAACCGATGCCGGTGGTGGCGACGGTGATCTGCGGCGGATCGGCGATCAGCAGCTCGGTGACGCGTTCGAGCTCGGTGTCGTCGGCCAGCGGGATGATGCGGATGGCGGGGGCGGACACCACGTTCGCGCCCTTGCGGGTGAGCAGGGTGCCGAATTCCTCGGCACGGCGGGCGGCGGTGACGCCGATGGTGAAGCCGGCAAGGCAGGGGCCGCTGTCGGTGGGATCAGTCATGTAATCAGCCGTCCGAGGATTCGAGGGCGGCGACCTGCACCGGCTCGTTGGATACCGCGACGACGCCACCGTCGAGCCGCACGGCGTAGACCGGGATGGACTGCGTCTCGTCGTCGAGACAACGCCCGTCGAGCAGCGAGAAAGCCTGCTTGAGCAGCGGCGACGCGACGACGGGGACCCCGCCGCGGTCACCGACGATGCCGCGCGACATCACCGCGGCCCTGCCGAACGGATCGATGTTGCCGACGGCGGCGAGCGTGCCGTCCGTGAGCAGAAACAGAGCGGCCTGCCGGCCACCCTCGAGCAGGACAGCAACGCCGCGGCCCGGGATCAGGAAGTCGAGCCGGCACGCCTGGGTCCAGGTCGCCGTCTCCGTGGTGATGGTGGGTGTGTCGATAACGGTCATCGTCGGTTCCTCCTCCGAACGCCTTACCTATTGGTACAGGCGCCCTGTTTCCGCAGGGTTAAGCGTTTATTTCCCTGCTGCTGTTGTGTCCGAAGCAACACCGGTCGGCATGCCCGGCAGGCTGGTCTGTGCCGCCTGCCCGGCATGCCTTCCGTGGTTACGCGGGGCTGCCGGCTACGGGCATGCCCGGCAGACCGAGGAGGACCGGCACCTTGCGCTCACCGCTGTCGTCGAACGAGATGGTCGGGTCGACCTCCTCAGGTGCGTTGACGAAGGAGACGAAGCGAGACAGCTTGTTCTCGTCCTCGAGCACCGCGGCCCACTCGTCCTTGTAGCCGTCGACGTGCTTGGCCATGGCGGCCTCGAGGTCACCGGCGATGCCGAGGCTGTCGTCCAAGACGACGGCCTTGAGGTAGTCGAAGCCACCCTCGAGGGCCTCCTGCCACGGCGCGGTGCGCTGCAGGCGGTCGGCGGTGCGGATGTAGAACATCAGGTAGCGGTCGATGTACTTGATCAGCGTCTCGTCGTCGAGCTCGCCTGCCAGCAGCACCGCGTGCTTGGGGGTCAGACCGCCGTTACCGCCGACGTAGAGGTTCCAGCCGTTCTCGGTGGCGATCACGCCGACGTCCTTGCCGCGGGCCTCGGCGCACTCACGCGCGCAACCCGACACGGCCAGCTTCAGCTTGTGCGGCGACCGCAGACCGCGGTAGCGCTTCTCCAGCAGCACGGCCATGCCGACCGAGTCCTGCTGGCCGTAGCGGCACCAGGTGGAACCGACGCAGCTCTTCACGGTGCGCAGCGACTTGCCGTAGGCGTGACCCGACTCCATGCCCGCGTCGACCAGGCGCTGCCAGATCGGCGGCAGCTGATCCACGGTGGCGCCGAACAGGTCGATGCGCTGACCACCGGTGACCTTGACGTAGAGACCGAACTCCTTGGCGACCTCGCCGATGACGATCAGCTGCTCGGCGGTGACCTCACCACCGGGCATCCGCGGCACCACCGAGTAGGTGCCGTTCTTCTGCAGGTTGGCCAGGAAGTGGTCGTTGGTGTCCTGCAGCGCGGCCTGCTCGCCCTCGAGGATGTGCTCGCTCGAGGTCGAGGCCAGGATCGAGGCGACGGTCGGCTTGCAGATGTCGCAGCCGGTGCCCTTGCCGTGCTTGGCGATCAGCTCGGAGAAGGTGCGGATGCCGGTGACGGCGACCACGTCGTACAGCTCGGCGCGCGACTGCGAGAAGTGCTCACACAGCGACTTGGAGACCGCCACGCCGGACTGCTCGAGCAGCTTCTTGATCATCGGCACACAGCCACCGCAGGACGTGCCCGCGTTGGTGCAGCTCTTGACCGCCGGGATGTCGCAGGCGCCCTCGGCGATCGCGCCGCAGATGTCACCCTTGCTGACGTTGTTGCAGGAGCAGATCTGCGCGTCGTCGGGCAGCGCGTCGGCGCCCAGCTCGGCACCGGCCGGGGAGATCAGCGAAGCCGGGTCGGCCGGCAGCGGACGGCCGACCAGCGGGCGCAGCGCCGCGTAGGCGGTGGCGTCGCCGACCAGGACACCGCCGAGCAGGGTCTTGGCGTCGTCGGAGACGACCAGCTTGGCGTAGGTGCCCTTGGCCGCGTCGTGCAGGACCACCGACAGCGCGCCCTCGGTGGTGCCGTGCGCGTCACCGAAGGAGGCGACGTCGACGCCCATCAGCTTCAGCTTGGTGGACATGTCGGCGCCGGGGAACTCGCCCGCGCCGCCCAGCAGGCGGTCGGCGACGATCTCGGCGGTGGTGTAACCGGGGGCCACCAGGCCGTAGCAGATACCCTCGATGGCCGCGCACTCGCCGACGGCATAGATGTCGGGGTCGGAAGTCTGCATGGTCAGATCGGTGAGGACACCGCCACGCGCGCCGAGCTCGAGGCCGGCTTCCTTGGCCACCGCGTCGTGCGGGCGGACACCGGCGGAGAACACCACCAGCGAGGCGTCGATCACGGAGTCGTCGGACAGGGTCACCTTCAGCCCGCCGTCCGCCTGCTCGATGTTGGCGGTGCCGACACCGGTGTGCACGGTGAGGCCGAGGTCGGTGACCAGCTTCTCGAGCACCGAGCTGCCGCCGTCGTCGATCTGGGCCGGCATCAGGCGGGGCGCGAACTCGACCACGTGCGGGGTCATGCCCATCAGGCGCAGCGCGTTGGCGGCTTCCAGACCGAGCAGACCACCACCGACGACCACACCGTGCGCGCCGGGACCGGCGGCCTCGGCCGCGGCCCGGATGCCGTCGAGGTCGTCCAGGGTGCGGTAGACGAAACATTCGGGCAGGTCGTGGCCGGGGACCGGCGGCACGAAGGCGTAGGAACCGGTGGCCATCACCAGCGCGTCGTAGGAGATGACCTCGCCCTGGCAGGTGGTGACGGTCTTGGCGGCACGGTCGATAGCGGCGCCACGCTGACCCAGCCGCAGGTCGACGAGATCGTCACCGAGGTACTCGTTGCCAGGCAGGGCCAGCGCCGAGGGGTCCCAGGCGCCGACGTAGTAGGACAGGCCGACGCGGTCGTAGGCGGGCAGCTTCTCCTCGGAGAGGATGACGACCTGCCACTGACCGGCCTCGTCGCGCGAGCGCAGGGCCTCGACGAAGCGGTGTCCGACCATGCCGTGGCCGACCACGACCACTGTCTTGCGAGTGCTGTTCATGAGAGTGACCTCCTGGTAATGGTCGGTTGTCAGCGAGCCGACGACTTGGCCGACGAAGCGGTGGATTCGGCCTCGAGGACCAGGTTTTCGGCCTCGACCACGACATCGGAGCCGGAGACCATGGACGTGGAGCGGGGACGGCGCAGGAACACGGCCCAGGTGACCAGGGCGCAGAGCACGTAGAAGCCCATGAAGATCACGAAGGCGGCGGTCGCCGAGTTGGTGGTGGCGTAGGAGGTGCGCAGCGCCAGGTTGATGCCGACACCGCCGAGGGCGCCGATGGCACCGACGAAACCGATCAGCGCACCCGAGGTGTTCTGGGCCCAGGAAGCCTGCTCGGCCGGGGTTCCCTGGAGCGACTTGGACTTGGCGTCGAACACCGACGGGATGATCTTGGTGACGGCGCCGTTGCCGAAACCGGACAGGATGAACAGGGCGATGAAGCCCATGGTCAGCACGGTCATCACCGCGCCGGTGGCGACACCGTTGTTCGCGTCGGCCTGGGTACTGGCGAACACGACGACCAGCGCGGCCGCCATCATCGCGAAGAAGGTGGCGAGGGCGACCCGGGAGCCGCCGATCCGGTCGGCGAGCTTGCCACCGTAGGGACGGGCCAGCGAACCGAACAGCGGGCCGATGAAGGCGATCGAGGCGGCGTGCACGGCGGCCTGGGCGGCGGTGTCGCCACCGGCCTTGAAGCTGATCTGCAGGATCTGGCCGAAGGCGAAGCTGTAGCCGATGAACGAACCGAAGGTGCCGATGTAGAGGAAGGCGATGGCGTAGGACTGCGGCACCCGCAGCGCCTTGACCATGTAGGACAGGTCGGCCTTCTGGTTGCGCAGGTTGTCCATGTACAGGGCGGCGCCGACCGCGGTCACGCCGACCAGCACCAGGTAGACCGCGCAGATCACCGAGGCGTATTCACCACCGAGGGTGGCCAGCACCAGCAGGCCGAGCAGCTGGACCACCGGCACGCCGATATTGCCGCCGCCCGCGTTCATGCCCAGCGCCCAGCCCTTGAGCCGCTGCGGGTAGAAGGCGTTGATATTGGACATCGACGAGGCGAAGTTGCCACCGCCGACGCCGGCGAAGGCGGCCACGACCAGGAAGGTCGTGTAGGAGGTGCCCGGCTGGTTGACGAAGTACAGCGTCAGCAGCAGCGGGACCAGCAGCAGGAACGCGCTGAAGATCGTCCAGTTGCGGCCGCCGAAGCGGGCGGTGGCCACGGTGTACGGAATGCGCAGGAAGGCGCCGAACAGCGTCGGCATGGCGACCAGGAAGAACTTGCCCGCCGGGTCGATGCCGAACTTGTCCTCCGGCATGAACAGGACCATGACCGACCAGATCGACCACACCGAGAACCCGATGTGTTCGGCGAACACCGACCAGACCAGGTTGCGCTTGGCAACATCCTTGCCGCCGGCCTCCCAGGCCGCGACATCTTCGGCATCCCAGTGCTCGATGTCGTGGTTACGCTTCAGCGTGCTCAAGTTTGGGCCTCCAAAAAGTGCGATGGCCCAACGGTAGGAAATGGGTATTGCCGAAATGCTGCGGGAAATTGCGCCCGAATCAACGGTTTCTCACAGCGGCCCGGTCAGAGGGGTGAGATTAAGGCATTTGTTTCCGGCATGTGACGCAGCGATTTCAACAGGTAAGGAAGCTGCCAGAAATTGCCAGAAACCCCAGTGAGGTGTGATCTGTACCGCCTCCCCGCGACTCTAGGCCAGAGTCACGCGCGTCGCACTTCGGCAGGCGGCCGCCGGTGAGGAATGCTCACCCGCCTCTCCGCGAATTCAGGCCAGACCTAGGCACGGTGAGGTTTGGCAACGCGGCCGGCGGTGGCGAGCGGTCGGGTCAGCCCGTGCCCGGTGAGTTACCGATGTACTCGCGAAATCGGTCGGCGTCTACCAGGTGTCTTCGAGCATCCGCGGTTTGCACGCCTGCCAGGCGCCTGCGAGAAGGACACCGAGGGCGACGACGAGCATCGCGAACGGGGCCGCCCAGCCGCCGGTCCAGGTGTGCAGCATGCCGAACAGCAACGGGCCGGCGCAGGCGACGGCGTAACCGACGCCCTGGGTGAACCCGGACAGCGCGGCCGAGCCCTGCGGGGTGCGGGTGCGCAGGTTGATCAGGGTCAGCGCCATCGGGAAGGAGCTCGGGCCGAGACCCAGCAGCACCACCCAGAGCACCGGGGCGCCCATGGGCGCGAGCAGCAGCCCGGCGAAGGCGATGACGAACAGCACCATGCAGCCGACGACGACGGGGAACGGATTGCGCATCCGCGAGACCACGGTCGGCGCGCCGAGCGCGGGGATCAGGCCCATCAGCGCGAACAACCCGACCATGCTGCCGCCGAAACCGGCGCTCGCGCCCGCGTCGGACAGGATCTTGGGCAGCCAGGCGAACATCGCGTAGGTGGTCAGCGAGGTCATGCCGAACATCGCGGCCATCCCCCAGGCCACCGGCGAACGCCAGACTTTGCCTGCGGCCGTTGATGATTCGGCGGGCAGCGCGGTGACATCGACCCGGTCGCGACCCTTGCGGTCACGCAGGACGAACAGCCACGGCACCGCGGCGGCGAAGCCGACCAGCGCCCACACGCCCATCGAGATCCGCCACCCGTGGTCCTGCGCCAGCGGCACCGCGACGAACGCGGGCACGACGGTGCTCAACTGCACCATCACGATGTAGAGGGAGCTGATCGCGGCCAGCTGATCGGCGAAATACCGCTTCACCAGCGGCGGGATCACCACATTGCCGATACCCATACCGAGCAGCACAACACCGGAGAAGGCCAGCAGCTCGCCGGTCCCGGCGGAGAACACGCGGGTGAGCGACCCCGTCCCGGCCAGCAGCATCGCGATGAGCACCGTGCGCTCCAGCCCGAACCGGCGCACCAGCAGCGGCGTCACCAGCCCCGCGACGGCGAACATCGCGGTCGGCAGCATGCCGAACACCCCGACGATCGCGGTCCCGTACCCGATGTCGGCGCCGATCTCCTCCGCCAGCGGACTGAACGCGGTGACCGCGGCCCGCAACGTCAGCGCCGACATAACGATGGCCGCCAACACGAGCAGGCGGCCGCGAATCAGCGCCGACAGTCGACTGCCGGCCACCGGTCGACTACTGGTCTCCGGAGCACATGGGTAACTCGCCGGGGACGGGCTGACCGGGCCAACCGCATCCCGCCGGTCGCCCAGCAGGGTCGACCCCGAGCTCGAGTCTGGCTTGAATTCGCGGAGAGGCGGCATCAGCAAATCATAGGATGACCCGATGATCGGTGCAATGATTTGTGAGCAGCGGTACCCTTGCTGACGTGCAACCCGTCCGGCGAACCAGCCTCATCGCCCAGGTCACCGAGCAGCTTCGGGCCGAAATCCGTTCCGGCCGTTGGCCGGTCGGTCAACGGATCCCGACCGAACCGGAGCTCACCGAGCTCACCGGGACCGGGCGCAATACCGTGCGCGAAGGCGTCCAGGCCCTCGTGCACGCGGGCATGCTCGAACGCAGACAGGGCTCGGGCACCTATGTGATCGCCACCTCCGAGGTCGGCGGCACCCTGGCCAAGTACTTCGCCGACGCCGAGGAGCGCGACATCCTCGAACTCCGCCTGGCACTCGACACCACCGCGGCGGGCCTGGCCGCGCGCCGCCGCGACGACACCGACATCGCCGCCCTGCGCCGTCTGCTCGCCGAACGCAGCAACCGCGACTGGTCCGAACCCGACCCGGTCGCCATCGCCGCCGACGTGGAACTGCACCGGGCGATCGTCGTCGCCAGCCACAACGCGGTGTATCTGGAGTTCTACGATTCGCTGCTGCCGATCATCGAGCACGTGATCCACGCGCGCACCGCCCGCTCCGACGACGCCTACGACACCGAGCACGCCGAACTCGTGCAGGCCGTCATCGACGGCGACGCCGACAAGGCCATGCAGGCCACCCGCTGCTTCCTCGATTCACTCATCGCGCAGTACCCGGACCGCTGATGTAACCGAGCAGTCACCAGCAGGGGTTTTCGGCGGTGAGCCTGAGTTGGCTGGAACGTCACCTGAGGCCATTGCCACGCAACAACCGGCTCCTACCTTTATCTCGACCCCGCAAGCAGCGCATCGAAAACCGGTGCGCCGCTATCGAGCCCGATCGAGAGGAAGCCGATGACCGCACTCGCCGCCACCGGCCAGGAGACGGAAGCACCGTCCTTCGAATATCAGAAGAAGGGCCGCTGGCTGACCCGGTGGAACCCCGACAATCCGGCGTTCTGGGAAGCCGGCGGCAAGCAGACGGCCCGCAAGAACCTCTGGTTCTCGGTCTTCGCCGAGAACCTCGGCTTCAGCATCTGGGTGATCTGGGGCTCCATCGTCACGGCCATGGGTTCGGCCGGCTTCGACTTCCTGGTCGGCCTCGGCAAGGGCAACCCGACCGCCGTCAGCAACGCCCTGCTGCTGACCTCCGTCCCGACCCTGGTCGGCGCCGCCCTGCGCATCCCCTACACCTTCGCCGTCCCGAAATTCGGCGGTCGCGCCTTCACCGCGTTCAGCGCGGCGATGCTGTTCATCCCGACCCTGGGCATCCTCTACTTCGTCAACCAGCCGAGCACCCCGATGTGGGTGTTCCTCGTGCTGGCCTCGCTGGCCGGTGTCGGTGGCGGTAACTTCTCGTCGTCGATGGCCAACATCTCGTTCTTCTTCCCCGAAGGCAAGAAGGGCGCCGCGCTGGGCCTCAACGCCGCGGGCGGCAACCTCGGTGTCGCGCAGACCCAGCTGATCGTGCCGCTGCTGATCACCTTCGGCACCCACCTGATGGCCAAGGACGCGGGCGGCTACCGCTTCGGTATCACCCTCGCCGTGCTGTTCTGGCTGCCGTTCATCGTCGTCGCGACCGTCGGCGCGCTGTACTTCATGGACTCCATCGCCGACGCGAAGTCCGACGGCAAGTCCTACAAACTGGCCCTGACCAACCGGCACACGTGGATCATGGCCTTCCTCTACATCGGCACCTTCGGCTCGTTCATCGGCTTCTCCTTCGCCTTCCCGACCCTGATCAAGGCAACCTTCCCCGACCTGGCCAAGATCGGCTGGATCACCACCCTCGGTAACCTCGCCTTCCTCGGCGCGCTGGTCGGTTCGTTCAGCCGTCCGTTCGGCGGCTGGGTCGCCGACAAGGTCGGCGGCGGCGCCAAGATCACCGTCTACGTCTTCGGCGGCATGTCGGTCGCGGTCGCGTTCATCGTCCTCGCGGTGGACCTGAAGAGCTTCCCGCTCTACCTGGCCGCCTTCCTGGTCCTGTTCGTCCTGGCAGGCATCGGCAACGGCTCCACCTACCGGATGATCCCGTCGATCTTCAACGCCACCGCCAAGAAGTACGCCGCCGAGCACGGCATCGACATCGCCGAGGCCGCAATCTCCGCCAAGCGCCAGGCAGGCGCCGCCATCGGTGTCATCGGCTCCGTCGGCGCGGCGGGCGGCTTCGTCGTCCAGCAGGCACTGCGCCTGTCCAACGTCCACCTGAAGACCATGGCCCCCGCCTTCTGGGCCTACGCCGTCGTATTCCTGGTGATGGCGGCGGTCACCTGGTGGTGTTACCTGCGCACCAGCTTCGCCGCCGACCGAGCACCCTCACTGGCCTACGCCAGCGTCTGAGCCAACACCGAAACCCGGAAGCCACGTTCGGATTCCCCTCTCCGAACGTGGCTTTTGGCTGTGTGACAACACATTTCGCCGCAACCGAGGACAGCGACGTGGACGAGCGTCCACACTGTAAGGGCAGCGCACGGAGGGGACACCGATGAGAATCCGGCCACGGCAACAACTTCTGGAACTGTGGCGCGCGCACCTGCGGACCTCGTTCCGCGAGGACAGGTGGGTCTGGGGCGGCCGTGACGGACGCAATTCGATCAGCGACGCCGAGCAGTTGATGTGCGTGCTGTATCCGTCGACCGAGTTGGCGAGCTTCGCCCTCGACCCCGACAGTATCGCGACGGCCGACGACGTCGCCGCCATCGTGGCGGTGCTCGGCGGCGACATCCGGGTCGGCGCCACCCTGGTGACCAAGATCGAAGAGTTCTTCGACACCTATACCGACGCCGAGGGGGAGCCGCTGTTCGCCGGCGGCAGCTACTTTCGTGATGTGGGCTTCGGGGAACCGTCGCCCGCGCAGCGTCAGCTCGAAGTGGTCGACTCCTATTCGATGTCGCTGAGTCTGTGTATCGCGTCGCTGCGCTTCCTGCGCAATCTCCAGCGGTACCTGGTGCGCGATGTGCGCCGCGACGCCGGGCGGCTCAACGATCGCATCGGCGCGCTGACGCCACGGGTGAGCATCCGGCTGACCTCCGCGATGGTCGGCTTGATCCGGAGTTTCGTCATCCACACGCCGGAGTTCTCCGCCCCGGCCGGACAGCAGATCCTGAAGCTGGTCAATCAGACCGGCGCGCCGGTCGAGGATGTCAAAGCCGACTTCTCCGCCGCACTCGAGCAGATCCGCGTGCAAGCCGAGAACGACGTGCGCAGCGGCCACGCCGCCGACATCGACCTGCGCGACAACGATCGGGCCTTCGAATGCGGCTGGGCGTGGGGCGTCGACGCGAACGCAGGCGACGTTCCCGAGGTCACCAACCGAATGGCGACGCAGCCGGGTTACGCGGTCAGCGAGCCGTATCTCTATTTCACCCTTGTCGCCCTCGACGGCATCAAAGACCTCTACTCCCAGCGCACCCAGGAACCGGCGCTGCTCGAGCCGCATCAGCTGCAGCTCGCGGAATCGCTGAAGCGCCGTGCGGAACTGACCCAGCGCTACTGGTCGACGATCTCGCGCTTCGGAACCGGGCGCTGGCCGCTGGAGGACCTGCCCTGGCGCACGTCCGACGGGAAGCAGTCGGACTACTACAGCCTGGCCGTGACCGCCTTCCTCATCCAGGACCTCCTGGAACGGGAATCCACCACCGACCTGGCGCGCACCGTCGCGGTGCTGCGGCAGCTGGCGCAGCGGGCGCGGATCACCAACCGGGAGATTCCCGACGACCCCGCCGCCCTGCTGCACTATCCCGGAGTCACCTTGACACTCAAGGGATCCGAGGCCGTCGAATCGGGACCGCTGCTCGGCTACCACGTCGGTGACTTCGCGACACTGCTGCTCAAACGCAGTCTGCAGGCCGCGCGGCTGGCGCTCGACGTGGATACCCGCGAGCAATTGCTCGACCTGGCGGCCTCGGCCATGGAGCATATGCC
>NZ_JBHXMY010000116.1:0-13271 GCF_042720195.1 Nocardia sp. NPDC058497
CGCTACAGTTGTGTATAAGCCACCGATCAACACCAACAGTAGCGGCCGCCCGGGACTGATGTTTAAACGACACCGCGACCCCCCCGTCGGGACCACGGCCAGGCGCGTGGCCCGTCCACTCGATGAAGGTCTCCCGGCCCCCGGCGATATTGAGCCGGAAGGTGCCGGCCCGGTCGAGTCGCGAACTCCGGTCGTCCGGGTAGTCCTTGGTGACGATGGTGGCGAAGGGCTGGGTCGCGGTCGGGACGACTCCGTCGGGGGCGTAGTAGAAGAACGAGTCGCCCCAGCTGATCTCCGGCCATTCGCCGCCCGGGGCGGGGTTCAGGTGCAGGACGCCGCCGAGGCCGGTCACGTAGTCGATGATGTCGTCTATCGTCATGGTTCGAGCGTCTCATTCAAGTGCTTGTGTGGACTTTTCCACCGACGACGAGGAGTTCTCGGTGATAAACCTCAACTCGCCGGTCGGACGCACCGTCGACGTCGCCAGGCGTGCGGGGTACTCGGTCCAGCAGGTGCGCGATCTCGAACGCGACGGCGTACTGCCACCCGCGGACCGTTCGCCGGGCGGGCACCGGATCTATCGGGAGATCCATGTGCGGTCGGCGCTGGCCTATCGGGCACTCGCGGCGGGACTCGGTCCGGTCGAGGCGAAGCGCATCATCCGGACCGTGCACGCGGGTGAACACGCGCGAGCGCTGGCGATGCTCGACGCGGCACACGCGGGCCTGCACACCGAACGTGTCGACCTCGAGCTGGCCAGGCAAGCCGCCGAAGCTATTGCCACAGAACCGATCACGGAGGTGCGCGGTTCTGATGCGATGAGCATCGCCGAGCTCGCTACCGCACTGGGTATCCGCACCTCGATGTTGCGGCATTGGGACGCAGAGGGTTTGGTCGTTCCTGATCGATCGGCTGCGACCGGCGGTGCGCGCCGGTACTCGCCCGAGCAGGTCCGCGACGTCAGGATCGTCCATCAACTCCGCCGGGCGGGCTACCGAATCGAGCAGGTACGCAGGGTCATTCCCGCCTTCCGGCAGCATTCCACGCAGGTGCGAGAGGCGCTGTCCGCCAGGGACACCGCCATCACCGCCCGCTCGCTGGCCATTCTCGACGGTGCCGCGGCACTACGCGAACTACTCGCCGGGTGACGCCGGGCCGGGGCGCGAACTGATCACCGGATGACGTCGCGCGACGGCTTCCTCGATGACGCAGGATCAGGGCGCCGGGGCCTCCGCGGTGCTGCCGGACAGCGGCATGGCGGGCAGCCCGAGCTTGCGGTGGTCCCAAGAGCGGACGCGTGTCGGCTCGACCCGCACGACGACGCGGTTGTGCATCATGGCCTCCACAAACGGCCTGACCTCGGGGCTATAGGGACCGACGTACCGCTCGTAGATATCGATGCCCGCCTTCCAGTACTCCTCGTCCTCGGTGTCCTCGATCAGATGGGCGATGCCCTCGATCGACACGCCACGCAACTGGTCGTAGGTGTCACCGGCCTCGGCCATGCAGGTGATGGTGGGATCGCGGCGCAGATTGACCGCCTTCTGCGACTTCGACTTGGTCTCGAAGTAGATGACGCCGTCGATATGCCCGAACCACATCGCCGTCAGATGCGGCTTCCCCTCGGCGTTGAGCGTGGCCAGCGTGAGCACCCGGCTGCGGTCGAGGAACTGCGCGATCTCCTCCGCACTCATCTGCACCACGGCCCGCTGCTTGATACCCACCGACGCCCACCTTCCAGGTCATGCCAATTCCCGCCGACCCTACCGAGCCGACGGACGCCCCGAACCGAAACACAAGAACATCACGCCAGGTTGCAGAGCAAGGGGCGCTATTCGCCGCAGATTATGCGGTGAACAGCGCGGATAATCACCGCACGGCCGATCGTCCGCGGAAGTGCATGGCTTGACGTCGGTCACGGCACGGCTGTCGGACCCCGATGGCAGGATGCGGCTTGTGGGTGACTATTTCGAACGCATCGTCGACCTCGAGGTGACGTCCGCGGACGCGGGCGCGCTGGCCGAGCGCATGGTGGACTGGATGGTGTCGCGGGGGTGGTTGACGCGGGAGATGTCCGGCGACACGATGTACAGCCTCCAGGTCGACGAAGGGTATGTGCCAGGGCCGGATTGGGCTCAGATCACCCAGGAATGGGGTGCGGACTGGATGCCAGGTCCGGTCGCCGTCATCGTCGGCCGAGATGCCCACTATCCGGGGCAGGGCGCGATCGAACCGTCCGCGGTCGAATGCCCGCGGTGCGAGGCCACGACCGTGATCATCGACTACCCACAGCGGTGGGAAGCCGATAAGGCTGTGTGGCAACCGTTCTCGGACGCGATCGATGCCTGGAAAGAAACCGGTGCGGGATCGGCGACCTGCGTCTCCTGCGCCGTGGCGAGCCCGATCACCGAATGGAACTGGGCTGATTGCTTCGCCCTCGGTAGCCTCGCCTTCGATTTCTGGGGCTGGCCCCCGCTGACCGACGAATTCATCACCGAGTTAGGTACTCACCTCGGCCACCGAATCGAACACCACACGGGCAAGTTCTGATCCGCCGCCGAGGTGACCTCCGAAACCGGCCTAGCCGCGATAGATCTCGACGTAGGCGTTGGTGGCCACGGCGACAACGCCGGGACCCATCCCCGTGCAGCCGGTGGTGATGCGCTGGCCATCCGGCGTGAAGGGGTAGCTGAGCGACGAATAGGGACCGACGCCGTACAGCGGGAACGGCCCGTTGGCGTAGAGCCCGAAGCACTCGACTTTCAGCACATAGTTGCTTCCCCCGTCGGGCTGGCACGTCGCGGACGCGCCGAAAAGATCCCGCGAGACAACACAATCCTGCGGCGCCGCCTGCGCGGAGCCGGAGCCGATGAGCACAACAGCGGCAATACCCGAAATACCTGCGGCCGCGACGCGTGCGGCGGCCACAATTGCTTGTTTCATAGGGAAACTCCTCCGGTGTCAAGTTGATCTTCGGCCGAGCTCGGCCGAATGTTACTTATCCGCGGCTGAAGCGTTCCACCAGGCGGGCGTAGCTGTCATGGCCGTGACCTGCGGCGAGGGCATCGGCGACGAGGGTTCTGGTGTGGGTGGGGAGATCGGTGTCGATGCCTCGGGCTTTGCTCTCGGCGATCAGGTCGTCGATGGAGGGTAGATGGTGTTGGAGCGCGCCGTAGGGAACGGCGAACTCCGCGCGGTCGATCTCGTTCGCGAGCATCGGGAACAGGTTCGACAGTGCGGCCAAGGACGGCTGGGCCTGCTGCTGGAAGTCGTCGATCCGGATCCCGGCATCGCCGAGAAGTGCTGCGGCGTGGAGGAATCCGTTCAGCAGGCCCCACATGTGGTCGTGGACGGCCATTCCGTACAGCACGGCCACACCCGGGTCGTCGGAGACATGGGTGGGGCGGCCACCGAGGACTTCGAGAAGGGCTTCGTGACGGTCGAACACCGGCCGCGGGCCACCGTAGAACACCACCGCGTCCGGTGATCCGATGGCCGGGGCGATGGTCATGATCTGGCCGCCCAGCACCGCCACTGCTTCTGCGTTCTCACTCATAGAGCGAACGCTAGAAGCTCAACTCATCTTCAGGTCAAGACTATTCGGCCGGGACGCCTTCGAGCGCTTCGAGCCGGGCGGGGACATGTTTGTGCCAGGGGGTACCCGCGAAGTCGTCTTTGAGTTCCAGGCAGGTCAGTTCGTTGGGGGAGACCCCGGCGCTGGTCGTGGTGCCGTCGCCGATGGGGTAGTCGAGGCCGAGACCGTTGGGCAGGGCGATGTTTCCTGCCCGCATCATGTCGCTGACCTCGATGATGACGGTGGCGGATCCCTTCGCGGTGACCAGGCGCGCCGGGCCGCCGTCGGTCAGCCGCAAGGCGGTGGCGTCCTCGGCGCTGATCCGGAGGTGGCCGTCACGGTCGCGGCGGCGCCAGTCGGGGTTGCGGAAGATCGTGTTGGCGGTGAACGAGCGCCGCTCACCGGCGGCCAGGACCAGCGGGAACTCCGGGGTCGTCCATTCTGTGCGCGCGGTGGGCAGTTCGCGTACCTGGTCGAGCAGGGTGTCGATGGCGATGGTGAAGCGGCGATCCTTGCGTTTGACGTAGTTCCACACGTCATCCCAGGTGTCGTCGGTGAACACCACGCCGGTCGGGGATTCGATGATCGCGTCGAACAGCCGGTTGCCCGGCGTCAGGCCGGTACCGGTGAAGCCAGCTCGGGCAACGGCTTTCGGGTTCGACAGCGCACACATGTGACTGATACCCCACAGCACCGCGGCGCCCCGCAGGCGTGGGTCCAGTGTCGTGCCGAGCGTCTCGTACAACAGGTAGGGCGCGATCTTTCCGAGTGCGGGGTCTGCGGCGACGGTGGCCAGGAAGGTGGCGCCGAAGGTGTCGCGTCCGGTATGCGCCGCGCGTCGGAGGCGGGTGACGACGGCGTCGTCGACCACGTTCATGCGGCGGAGTAGCCGCGCGTAGATCTCGGGCTCCGGCAGCGTTCCGCCCAGCGGTTCCATGATCGGTTTGCGCAGGTGGAAGACGTTGCGGGGGAATTCGAAGTTGAAGAACGTCGCTTCGGGCTTCTCGAACTGGCTGGCCGCGGGCAGCACATAGTCGGCCTCGCGCGCGGTTTCGGTGAACGCCACATCGATCACCACGGACAAGTCCACTGCACGCATCGCGGCACGGAACCGCGGGGAATCGGCGAGGGAGTGCGCCGGATTCGACGAGTCGATCCACATCGCGCGGAAGCGGTTCGGGTGGTCGGTGAGGATCTCGTCGGCGATCGAGTTGCACGGGATCAGGCCGCCGATGATCTTGGCGCCGGTGACCGGTGAGGTCCGCCCGCCGCCACCACCGCCCGCGCCGCCGCCGCCGAGCATGCCGCCCGCCAAGGAAACCATCGCGTCGAGCAGGGCCGATGCCCCGGCTTCCACCTTCGCGCGCAGCGGGGTCACCCGTGCGAGCGCGGGCAGCGTCGTGCTGATCGCGGTGGCCGCCGCGGTGACGGTCCGCGCCATCAGCTGCTTCCGCGCGCGTGCCAGTGCGCCCGGCTTCTTGCGCGGCGATCCGGAACCGGAACCACCGGCCAGGAGCGCGAACGACGAGTGCAGATACATGGTGCCGGGTCTGCCGAAGTTGCCGGTGACGATCCACAGGAGCTTGTTCAGGTACGACACCAGAGTGCTGTTGGGCGCCTGCTGGATTCCGAGATCCTCGTAGACGCACACGCTCGACGCGGTCGCGATCCGGCGCGCGGCCGCCCGGATCTCGCCCTCGTCGACACCGCTGACCTTCGCGAAATCCGTGACGTCGCAGGCCACGAACGCCGCGTGAACCTCGTCGTAGCCGGTGGTGTGGGCGGCGATGAAGTCGGCGTCGACCAGGTCTTCCTGCACGATCACCGCCACCAGCGCAGCCATCAGCCAGGCGTCGCGCCCCGGTAGCACCCGCAAATGGTGCTCGGCCATCGCCGCGGTTTCACTGACTCGCGGATCGATGACGATCATCGACCGGTTCGGGTCGGCCGCCACCTGCTTGAGTACGGGTCTGGCCCGCGGAAAGCTGTGCGACTGCCAGGGGTTCTTGCCCACGAATACCAGCACTTCGGCGTGTTCGAAGTCGCCTTTGGTGTGACCGCCATAGAGGCGGCCGTCCACCCAGATCTCGCCGGTCTTCTCCTGTGCCAGTGCGTTGGAGTGATACACCGAGCCCAGTGCCCCACGTAGCGCGAGCGCGTTGGCCGAGCCGAGGTGATTACCCTGGCCGCCTCCGCCGTAGAAGAAGATCTTGTCTCCGCCGTGTTCGTCTTTGACGGCGGAGAGTTTCGCGGCGATCTCATCGATCGCCGTGTGCCAGTCGATCTCCCGATAAGTGCCGTCAGGCAGGCGTTTGAGCGGCTTGGTGATGCGGTGCGCGCCGTTCTGGTACAGGTCGAGGCGCAGCGCCTTCTCGCAGGTGTAGCCCTCCGACGCCGGATGCGCCTTGTCGCCGCGGATCTTCGCCAGCCGGCGCCCCTCCACGTCGACCGTGATCCCGCAGTTGCACTCGCACAATACGCACGCAGTCGCCTTCGGCTCGGCCATGTCGCACCCTTTCCAGCCTAATATGCTAGGCAACATAGCATATTATTATGGCAGGTAACATAGCTGAAACCCCGGAAGGAGCACAGCACGTGGGAGCCCGCACCGACACCAGGCAGAAGATGCTCTACAGCGCCGTCGAGCTCCTGCGTGAACGCGGCTCGGCCGGGGTAACCGTCGACGCCGTACTGGCCCGCAGTGGCGCACCGCGCGGATCGGTCTACCACCACTTCCGCGGCGGGCGCGCCGAGATCATGACCGAGTCGCTCGCCCTGGCCGGTGACGCAATCAGCGCCATCATCGACAAAGCAGTGGCCCAGGGCTCGATCGCGGCGTTGCGGCACTTCGGGCAATTCTGGAACACACTGCTCGAGCAGTCCGGCTTCGAGGCAGGCTGCCCCGTCGTCTCGGTAGCTGTCGGCAGCTCGCCCGATGACCGGCACCTGCAACCGGCGGTCGCGGACATCATCGACCGTTGGCGCGTCGCCCTCGTCACCGCGATCGAAGCGGACGGTGTCGAACCCGAGCGCGCCGCCCGGCTGGCCACCATGGCGATCGCCGCCATCGAAGGCGCGGTGATCCTTTGCCGGGTCAACCGATCCACGACGCCGCTCGACGATGTCATCGAAGAACTCGAGGTCCTGCTGACCTCGGTGATAGCCGGCTGAGGTGCCTTGGCGTCGGCGTCCGCACGCGGCAGCCTCTTTCTGCCACCACTGGGCCTGACCGTTGCCGATCACCCCGTGTCCGTCGGCAACGCTCAGATCGGCGACAAATCTGGTTTGGTGAATGAGGGACCGCCATTCCTCCGGCAGTATGCATTCGTTGGGTAATAGCCAACTACATGCATACTCGGGAGGTGGTGCAGCCTCAGCCCAACGCGCGAGCGTGGTGGGCCGGGGCTTCGTCATATCTACGACCTTGGAAGTCGGGCCCAACGGGGCTCCGTACGGTTGGCCGCTATGCCGTTCGGTAGGTGTCGCGGAACGCTTCACGAACCACGGCCGCGTCCGGCGCGCCCCGGCCCTCTATCCCCGAGACCACTTCGGAGACGCGCCAGTAGTTCGACGGGACCAGGCGGCCGGAATCCACCGCCGCCAGTGCCACGTCCGCCGCTTCGTCCGCCTTGTCGGCCGCGATCAGGGCCAGCCCCAGGTCCAGGTTCGCCGACGCGATCCGGCGCGGCCGGACGGTCGGGGAGCGCTTCAGGTCCGCCAGGACGTGCCTGGCGTAGGACTCCGCCGCCGGATCGCCGAGCCAGGACAACGTGGTAGCCACGTAGGCGTCCGACTTGGCCGGGTCGTAACGGAAATGGTGTTCCGGCCGGTCGGGCGTGCTCAGCCCGGACACCAGGCGAGCGACTCTGCGCAGCGCCCCGTATGTGCCCTTGCTGTCCCCGAGTCTCGCCAGTGCACGGCCCTCCTGGGCGGTGGCCTGGATGAACGCCGAACTGTCCTCTGGCGCGATAGCCTGAGCCGCGCGGGACAACTCGGCCGCCTCCGTGAATGCGCCCTCCGTGAGTTGCTGCCACGCCCGCGTCTCCAGGCACCACGCGGCGATCTCGGGGTGTCCCGCTTCGTCGGCCAGGTTCCACGCCAGGTGTCCGCGTGCGGCGGAGGCGGAGGTCTCGCCCAGGTCGATATGGCACGTGCTCGCCAGCAGCGAGAGCCATCCGACCGTGACCAGGAGGCGGCGGTGCTGTCCCAGGGTCTTGCGGGAGTCCATGAGCCGCCCGGCGTAGCCCAGGTGCTGGCGGACGCTCACGAGTAGTTCGCCCGGCGGAGTCGTCGGGTAGCCCGCCGCCAAGTCGTCCACGGCCAGTTCCAGCCGCTCCAGGGTGTCCCCGCCGATGTCGGACGCCGCCGCCCGCACAATCCATTCGGCCGCCGCCCGTTCGCCGTCCATCGGTTCGATGAACAGCGCCGATCCGACCCCCAGGGCGTCGGCGTAGGCGTGCACGTGCTCCGGTCTGATCTGGCGGTGCCCGGTCTCCAGCATCCCGAGCAGCGGCTTGCTGTAGTGCGTGCGCGCGGCCATCGCGGACAGGCTGAGCCCGGCCGCCTCCCGCGCGGCGCGCAGCCGCTCACCTGTGACATTCTCCCCGCCGGAGTCCATAAGTCCCACGGTAACCGTGCTTTGTTTCCGGCTGTGGACGGTTGTGGACAGCAAGACGGGTACGGGCCGAAAAACCCACGCATACCGTTCGATTCAGCACCCGCCGCCGGTACCGAACCGGCCCGGCACCGGTTCCCGGCGGCGGGTGGCTCAGCCAACCGGACGACGGAAGGGGCGGGACCGTGGACCTACCCGCACGACTTGGTGACGAAGACGCTCGGAAACTGGCACTCGCGCCGGATGGCGGCGGGCCGCGATACCTCCAGCACTCGGACAGGTCATGGTCGTTCGTCAGCCCGGACGGGTGGCTGATGGACCCCGACGATTACGAGAACGAGTACGCGGAGCTGGACGCCGATGTATTGGCCGCCCTTGCGGCCGTGTCGTCCACGGCGGTGGACGAAGACCTGTTGAGGGCCGTACGCCGTGGACTTCTGGACACGATCGACGTGGACCCGATCTTGGTCACGGAAACGGAGCTGTATCGGGAGTTGGGCCGATGATGCTGTTCCTGTGGGTCGTGGTCTTCGCGCTGCCCGTGGCCGTGATGGTCGCGGCCATCCTGTGGCCCGAAGGAGTTCCGCCGGATCGCCCGGTGGAGGAAATCCGGCGACGGGTGGAGGCGGAGGAATCCTGCCACCCAGTGGGCGATTTCTGACTGCCGACATCTTACTGCCGACAAGGGAGTGTTATCGGCAGTAAGAGCACGCTCCGGGTGGCCGGATCTGCTTCCTGGTGTCCTGGCGCGATGTATCTGGCGGGGACTCATTGAATCTGGCGAATCGCTGGCGCAGTGAGGGTTCCAGCTGAGGAGGGCTCCTCCGTGAGGCGACGCGTCATCGTCTGTCGCGCTACTGAGGTGCGCGGGCCCATACGCGGACCGTGGGCGGGGCGTACAGCCATCGTTGTTCGTCGTCCAGCTCGGCCTGCGCGGCGGTGATAACCTCGGGCGAGACACCGAGAGCAACCAAGGCGTCGTGCGCCTGTACCCAGGTGAGCTTCCACATGCGCGCCATCGGTGAACCTCCGCGAAAGATAGGGATCTCCGCGTCGGCCTGGATGTCGACGAGCCCCAGCGCCTCCAGGTGCTCGGGCAGGTGTCGGGCCCACGATTGGCTCGCGCCCGCGATTTCGGTCGAGCGCGCGAAGGCACGCCAGACTTCACCGAATGCGCCTGGCATTTCATCGAGCACGCCGAGCCCGTCGCCTTCTTCGAGCAGGACAACCCCGCCCGGTGTCAGTGCTCGGGCCAGCCGCTCCACAACAATTTCCCGGTGGGCAATGTGCAGCAGGACGAATCGGGTATGGACGAAATCGAATGCGCGTTCAGGGATGTCGTCGGCGACGAGGTCGAGCTGGGCGACTTCGCCACCGAGGTCAGGCAAGTCGGAGAGATGGCGCGGGTCGGCGTCCACCGCGAGCACTCGGCCGCCAGGCAGTGCAGCACCGCATAGCCATCGGGCAAAGGATCCGCCGCCAGCTCCGGCTTCCAGGCACCGCCATCCCGCATTCACACCCAGCCGCTGCGCAAGCGCGATACTTCCCGGGTCGTAAGCCGCGCCGAGCAGGGCAAGACGTTCGTCAGCAAAATCCCATTCGTTGGGGAGCGAGTAGTACGGATCGCCCGCTGAGGAAATTGGTGAAGACCAGCTCATTCCAAGACGTTAAGCCGGGTGGCTTGAGCTGAAGGTTGAAATACCAGCCTTCGGCCGATCCAAGTGATCGAATCCACACCGTCCTCGCCAGATTCACTGGGTCGCAATGGATCACAGCGGAGGTGGAACTCCCGACCTCCGTGCACGTGGAGAAGCGCTATCTCGGCGCTGTCGGTGGCCGACGTGAACGTTCTCTGCTCCCGGCTGCGGGTCCACCGCTCGGTTACCCAGGTGAACGGGGAAATGGGCTACGGGGCACCGAAGAACGGCAAAGCGCGTGACGTGGCCGTGCCCCGGTTCCTCCCGGAAATGCTCGAGGAAACCATCAAGGGCAAGGTCCCGGACGCGCTGGTGTTCCCGGCCGCGAACGGTGAGCCGTTGCGGCTGCGCAACGTCCGGCGCGACTGGTGGAACCGAGCGGTGAAGGCGGCCAAGGACTCCGGCGTGCCCGCTGGCTTCACGCCGCACGAACTCCGGCACACCACCGCGTCTCTCGCCATGTTCGCCAAGATGTTTGGACATGTGACCAGTTGGACGCTTGGATCTCCCTTTCATCTGGGCAAATGGGGAAGCCGATGCGGAAGTTCGTGTCGATCGCGAGCGGTACGCCGAGTGTGAGCTGTGCCACGACTGGTATCCGTAACCTTTGGTAACACTGACGTGATGTGCCAGAATCGGAATCGCAATCGCCCGGCTCGACATGCTGGCAGAAAGCCCTAATTGGCAAGGGGGCCAAGGCTTTTCCGATATCCGTTGGCGGCGTCGGTGCTGCCATCGACATCTTTTCGACTATCGGTACTCGTGCGCGCGGCATAGGTGTGTCCTATGACTGGCAGTCACTGTCGTGCGCTGAGGAGGGGAAATGACCACAGTTTCAGAAGGCACCATCACCGCGGATCTACAGACCGCCGACCTCCCTGCGAAGAAACCGCTGAAGGAATACCGGAAGAAGGCCAGCTCGCCCACTCGTGAAGTGAGCCGCCTGGCCGCCTGGCTCCCGTACTACAGCACCCGTGGCTACCGCCAATTCCGCCGCACGGGCGACAAGGCAGTCGTGGCCTCGAATCTGCGTGAGTTCCTTGTTCGCATGGGCCCCATGTACACCAAGGCCGGACAGATCCTAGGCACTCAGACGGGATTGTTCGACAGCGACGCCATTTCCGAATTTCGCGCACTGTTCGCTGACATGCCCGCCATGTCGGCGGAGCAGACTCGAACGGTCCTCCGTGCGAAGGCTACCCCGGAGCTGAACCGCCGCCTGGTCGAATTCGACCCCACAGCGCTGGCCGCGGGAACCGTGGCCCAGGTGCATCGGGGCCGGCTCGACACCGGCGAGATCGTCGCGGTCAAGATCGTGAAGTCCGGTGTGCGTGAGAGCCTGACCGCCAGCACCTCGGCCACGTCGGCGCTGCTGGCCGCCGTCCAGAAGCTGGTTCCGCCGGCCCGTTCCTACGACGCGGTGAGCCACTTCGCCGAACTGCGCCCCTTCCTGGTCGATCAGTGCGACATGCGGGTCGAGGCGCAGCGCCAGGGCCGTGTCCGGGAGAACTTCCGGGCGCATCCCTTCGTTGTGGTGCCCGAGGTGTATCCAGAGCTGTGTTCCGAGGACGTCCTCGTCATGGAATTCATCGGCGACGCGATTCCCGGCACCGAATTCGAGAAGTGCACCTATCCGCGGGCCGAACTGGCCCGCCGGATGCAGGACATCATCTACACGATGGCCTTCTTCCACGGCGAATTCCACGTCGATCCGCACCCCGGAAACTCGATGGTCTACAATGACGGCCGGATCGTACTGCTCGATTTCGGTCTCGTCGGCACGCTGTCCGAAGACGGCAAATGGAATCTCGCCGCCTTCTACTATGCCTGTATCCACGGCAAGTGGGACAAGGCGGTCGAACGATTCATCGAGGCGTTCACGGTCAAACCGGAAGACGCGGCGGGATCGATCGACGACTTGCGCGCGCAACTGGCGGCCGTGCTGAAGTACCACTTCGAGGATAAGACCGAGTCGTGGTCCACGATGGGCTTCTTCGACGACGCGACGAAGGTGCTGCGGGCGGTCGGCTGGCGGCTCACCACCGAATTCACCCTCCTGGGCCTGGCTTTCCTGACAGGTGAAGGATTCGTCAGCGCCGTCGACCCCGATATCGATGTCTGGGCGAACGCCCGGAAGTTCACCGACCGGTTCTCACCGTTCATGAGCGACGACCTCAAGGCGTTGTTCGACAATGAGATCGCCGGTCATATGCCCGAGGCGATGGCGATCAAGAACGACCACGACCGGGCGCTGATCGCGCAGATCCACATGGACCGGTACATGCTCCCCAGCGAATACCCGCTGATCGTCGAATCGGCTGAGGGAAGCCGGATCACCGATATCGACGGCAACAGCTATATCGACCTTTCGAGTGGCTTCGGGCCGCATATCCTCGGCTACCGGCCGAAGCCCGTCGTCGAGGCGATCGAAGAAGCCGTGCGCAAGGGCGCGGTCAACGCGATCGGCAATCGCGCCGAGCTCGAACTCGCCACGATCATCGCCGACGCGTTCGGTGGCGACGGCAAAGTCGTGTTCACGAACTCGGGTACCGAGGCCGTGCTCACCGCCTCCCGCATCGCTCGCGCCTTCACCGGCAAGGACATGATCGGCAAGTTCGAGGGCCACTATCACGGCTGGTCCGACCAGGGCATGGTGTCTTCGTGGTTCCGCTACCGCGGTGACGCGAAAGAGCCGATCCCGGTCAGCAATTCGGCGGGCGCCCAGCGTCAGGTCGTCGAGAACACGCTGGTCCTGCAATACGGGGCCGACTATTCGCTCGACCGGATTCGCAAGTACGCCTCGTCCCTGGCGGCCATCGTCATCGAGCCGATGCCGTCGATGAACCTCGATTTCGACCCGGACTTCCTGCGCAAGCTGCGTCAGGTGTGCGACGAGTGTGACGTCGTGCTGATCTTCGACGAAGTTGTCAGCGGATTCCGTGCGGCGTTCGGCGGCGTGCAGACACTGGCGGAAGTTGTGCCGGACCTGACCTGCCTGGGCAAGATCGTCGGCGGTGGTCTGCCGGGCGGTGCCGTCCACGGCAGCGAACGCGTGATGCAGACCGCGCGCACGACCGACGATCCGTTCGAGGACTACGCCACCCGCGCGTTCTGTGGCGGCACGACCAGCGGCAATTCGGTCTCGACCGCGGCGGGTGCGGCGGTGCTGAGCCACCTGCGTGACAACCCGGAGATCTACCGCGAACTCGAGGCCAAGACCGACTACCTGCGCGAGAGCCTGCAGCGTATCGCCGACGAGGAAGCGGTCGCGTGGCATGTAAATGGCCAGCACAAGGGGGTGACGCTCCGGGTAGAATAAAGCAAACCCCCCCGGGCGCGGGTCCCGGCCGCCGGCCGCCCCAACAAAGGGGTTGTACGGCGGGGC
>NZ_JBHXMY010000117.1:0-13243 GCF_042720195.1 Nocardia sp. NPDC058497
CTCTTATTAGTCCCCCACCCCCCCATCCCCCCACCGCGCGCCCCCGGGGGGCGGCCCCGCCCCCCCCCCCTAACCCGCGGGGCCCCCGGGGGGTGTCGACGCCATCGTCCCCCTCGGCGAAATCGACCAGCTCGACCCGCTGCACCAGCAACTGCGCGATGCGGTCACCGCGGCGCAGCTCGATCGCCGTGCGCGGGTCGTGGTTGATCAGGCACACCTTGATCTCGCCGCGATAGCCCGCGTCGACCGTGCCGGGGGTGTTGACCACCGACAGGCCCGCCTTCGCGGCCAAGCCGGACCGAGGATGGATCAGCCCGACCGTGCCGACGGGCAGCGCGATCGCGATCCCGGTCCCGACCAGCACCCGCTCGCCCGGTTCGATGATCACGTCCTCGGTGGTACAGAGGTCGACGCCCGCATCACCCGGATGGGCACGCGTCGGCACAGGGATGCCGGGATCGAGCCGCCGCAGCGGAATCGGTGCAAGTGCGTTCACATCGGTCGAGCCTACGCGGTCGGCGCCGGACCTTCTCGTCGCCGCCCCAGCGTGGTGACCTAGTGTTGAGGGGTGCCCGACCAGCCCCATTCGCCGACCGCAGACACCGCAGACACCGACCGCCCCGCGCCCTCGGCGCGCGGTGCCTCGCCCTACCGGGAACGCCTCTGGGTGCCGCTGTGGTGGTGGCCGATCGGCTTCGCCATCGCGGGGCTGCTGGCCGCCGAGATCCACATGGGAGCGCCCGGCCTGCGCGCGTGGCTGCCCTACGTGCTCCTCGCGCCGGTGCCGGTCTGGATTCTGTTGTGGATGAGCAGGCATCGCCTGGAAGTGACCGTCGCGCCCGACGGCGCCGCGGAACTGCGCGTCGACCGCGCCCACCTGCCGGTGAGCTTCGTCGCGCGCGCCGCGGCCGTCGCGCCGACGGCCAAGAGCGCGGCGCTGGGCCGACAGCTCGACCCCGCCGCGTATGTGCAGCACCGGGCCTGGATCGGCCCGATGGCGCTGCTGGTTCTCGACGACCCGGACGACCCGACGCCGTACTGGTTGATCAGTACGCGCAGGCCGGACCGGGTCTTGGCCGCGCTCGGACTCCCGAGCGCGGGCTGACCCGTCGCGTCGCCTCGAGCGGAACCTCCGCATTCGCTGCGGCCATGCGCAGCTGCGGACGGCTCCGCCGACAGCGCCTGTTATGCGGCGCAGTCCATGCAGATCATCTGGCCGCCCTTCTCGCTGGCCAGTCGGCTGCGGTGGTGCACGAGGAAGCAGCTCGAACAGGTGAACTCGTCGGCCTGCTTCGGGACCACCCGAACGCTGAGTACTTCGTCGGACAGATCCGCGCCGGGAAGCTCGAACGATTCCGCTGTATCGGATTCGTCGATGTCCACGACGGCGGACTGCGCCTCGTTGCGGCGGGCCTTCAGCTCCTCGAGCGAATCCTCCGACACTTCGTCGGATTCGGTGCGCCGCGGTGCGTCATAGTCGGTTGCCATGTCGTCTTCCCCTCAGTCCTTACTCCGTATATCCCGGATCAGTTCGATTGCCGTACCCCGCAGGGGTCCGGCGTTCGTACCGCCCCGCCGGTGGTGCACCTCACACGTACACCGGTCGCCTATCAGGGTCGATCGGCGATCGATCACTCCGACAGCGTTCGGTTAACGCAGGACATGCCCTTGTTGTTCCCGCGACCGACCACCGTTTCACCGGTGATTATTCGATCTGGGCGGGCAGACAATAGCGGACCTACGGACAAATGTCGCAATCACAACCCGGCCGAGTCGAAACCGACGAAGAATCTTCACCTGCCGGGAAACTCGCCGAGACATCCCGCACTCGCGGATGGCCGCCGGACTCGTAGAGTGAGCGCGTGGTTTCACTGATCACCGAAGGCAGCGCGACCGATCGCGACGGCAAACCCTTCCCGCGACGGCGGCCCGAGCTCTGGCTCGCGCTGGTCCTCGTGCTGGCTCTGGTGAGCCTGCTCGTCTGGATCACGGCGTTTCGCACCCATGACGACACCAACGAGCCGATGGCCTGCAACGCGCCGAGCACGCCGACGGCCACCAACGCAGCCCAACCCGCGCCGCTCGGCACACGAGTGGGCCCCTCCCGCCTCGACGAGGTCGATCCCGCCGCGCTGGCGGAGTCGAAGGTCAGGGTCTTCAACGCCAACGGCAAGAGCGGCCAGGCGGGCAACATCGCCTCCGCGCTGGGCGACCTCGGCTTCGCCGGCGCGCCGGGGACACAGGTCGGTAACGATCCGGTCTATGTCAGCGGCGACCTCAACTGCACCGGCCAGATCCGCTTCGGCGTCAACGGCAGGCCCGCGGCCGCGTCGGTCCAGTTGGTCGCGCCGTGCGCCGAACTGATCGAGGACCCGCGCACCGACGACTCGGTCGACCTGGTCCTGGGTCTGGCCTTCGGCGAGTCGCTGCGGCCCGGCGCCGACGCCGAGGCCGTCCTGCGGGCGCTGAAGAACCTGGCGCCCGGCGCCAGCTCGTCGTCGATCGACCCCGCGCTGATCGAGGCCGCCCGCGACGTCAGGTGCTGAGCCCGCGGCGGTCGGCGGCCCTGACGCCGGGACCGCCGTCGCGGTTCAGTCGGGCAGCGACTCGGTGGCGCCGACACGCTCGAGCAACGCGGTCAGCTCCCCGGCCACTCCGGGAGCGGCCACGATCGTGATCTCCCCCGCGGCGCCGCCGACGGTGACCTCGGGGACGCGCACGACCGCGCCTGCCTCGGCGGCGATCAGCGCACCCGCCGCCCAGTCCCACGCGTTGAGCCCGTGCTCGTAGTAGGCGTCGAGTTCGCCCGCCGCGACGTGGCACAGGTCCATGGCCGCCGCGCCGAGCCTGCGGATGTCGCGGATCTCCGGGAGGATCTCGGTCAGCAGCTGTGCCTGCCGTGCCCGGCGCTGCCTGCCGTAGGCGAAGCCGGTGGCCACCAGGGCCACCGCCAGGGAGTCCTCACGGGCGCAGGTCAGCGTCGTCGTGGTGCCGTCGGCGTGCACCGCCGTGGCGCCACCACCACGCGCGGCGCTGTAGGTGGTCGCCGTCGCCACATCGACCACCGCGCCCGCGACCGGACTGCCGTCGCGCACCGCGGCCACCGACACGGCGTAGCCGGGCAGCCTGTACAGGAAGTTGACGGTCCCGTCGATCGGGTCGACGACCCAGGTGACGGTGCCCGGAGCGCTCGCCCCGACATCGCCGCCACCCTCCTCGCCGAGGATCGCGTCGGCGGGCCTGCGCTCGGCGAGCAGCCCGCGGATCAGTTGCTCGGACTCCGTGTCGACGACGGTGACGGGATCGGTGACGTGCCCCTTGGTGGCCACGGCGCCCGCGGCGGGACCGCCGTCGGTGAACACCTCGGGTCTGCGGGCACGCACGTGCGCGGCGGCCGCTTCGGCGAGTTCCACGGCGAGCGAACGCAACTCGTCGTAGTCGGCGGCGAGGGTGGGGGCGGTGGTCTCGAAGGCTGTGGGTTCGGGCACCACTCCATGGCATCACATGCCGCGTCGACTCGCCCGGGACGTGACTACCGCTACTCTTTGTCAGGCACATCGACCGCACGAGCGAGGGGTTGAACCATGTCTGCTCGAGGGCACGCCTTCGGCATCGATATCGGCGGCAGCGGCGTCAAGGGCGCGGTGGTCGATCTGGCCACCGGCATGCTGACCCACGACCGGATCAAGATCGCCACGCCACAGCCGTCCACCCCGGACGCGGTCGCCGGCGCGGTGGCCGAGCTCGTCGCGCAGACGCGGTGGGACGGCCCGGTCGGCCTGACCCTGCCGTGCGTGGTGCTCGACGGGCACGCCAGGACCGCCGCCAATATCGACCACGGGTGGATCGGCACCGACGCGCGCTCGCTGTTCGGCAAGGCGCTGGGCGGGCGCGAGGTGACGGTCCTCAACGACGCCGACGCCGCGGGCCTGGCCGAGGACAGCTACGGCGCCGCCGGTGACCTCACCGGGCTGACGCTGCTGCTCACCTTCGGCACCGGCATCGGCTCGGCGCTGATGTACAACGGCACCCTCGTGCCGAACTCCGAACTCGGCCACCTGATGGTCACCGGCGCCGAGGCCGAGCACCTGGCCGCCGCGTCGGTGAAGGACCGCGAGGGCCTGACCTACCCGCTGTGGGCCGAGCGGGTGAGCACCGTGCTGCGCCACATCGAGGACCTGTTCTGGCCGACCGTGATCGTGGCCGGCGGCGGCATCAGCCGCGATTACGAGCAGTGGATCCCCTTGCTCACCAACCGAACTCCGGTGATTCCGGCCGTTCTGAAGAACACCGCGGGTATCGTCGGCGCCGCCATGGCCATCGATTCGGGCATCGCGCCGTAGTGCGGCGCGCAGGGCGGCGCAACGCCTCGATGGCATCGTGCCATGAGTACCCTGGTTGGATCGTTACAATGGAACACGTCCGGCGGTGAGCCGGTGAAACCTTCCGGCCGCGGCCGGTCGCGAGAAGGCCGGTGAACATACCGGCGTCACCCGACCGACGCACCGCCGGTGCAACCCGACCGACCGCTCCGCCGGAAACCACTCTGGCGTGACGCCGCACGAGACCGTCACGAAAGGGCGTACGTGGTAGCCACGAATACCCGTCAGACCGCCGACTCGGCCGACGCCGACGCCGACGCCACCACCACGGCCAAGAAGGCTCCGGCCAAGAAGACCGCTGCCAAGAAGGCTCCGGCGAAGAAGGCCGCTGCCAAGAAGGCTCCGGCGAAGAAGGCTGCCGCCAAGAAGGCACCGGCCAAGAAGACCGCCGCGAAGAAGGCGACCTCGGCCGAGGGTGGCGAGGAACAGCTCGACGACGAGTCGATCGAACTCGACGATCTCGGTGATCTCGAGGTCTCCGAGGACGAGCTCACCGACGGCGACGCCCTGGTCGAAGAGGTGGCCGAGGACACCACCGAGGAAGCCGAGACCGAGGAGCCCTCCGAGAAGGACAAGGCCTCCGGCGATTTCGTCTGGGACGAGGAGGAGTCCGAGGCGCTGCGTCAGGCGCGCAAGGACGCCGAGCTCACCGCCTCCGCCGACTCGGTGCGCGCCTACCTCAAGCAGATCGGCAAGGTCGCGCTGCTCAACGCGGAGGAGGAGGTCGAACTCGCCAAGCGGATCGAGGCGGGCCTGTTCGCCGCGGAGAAGATGCGCGAGTTCGCCGAGGCGGGCGAGAAGCTCTCGGTGACCACCCGCCGCGATTTCAACTGGATCGTGCGCGACGGCAACCGCGCCAAGAACCACCTGCTCGAGGCCAACCTGCGACTGGTCGTCTCGCTGGCCAAGCGCTACACCGGTCGCGGCATGGCGTTCCTCGACCTGATCCAGGAGGGCAACCTGGGTCTGATCCGCGCGGTCGAAAAGTTCGACTACACCAAGGGTTACAAGTTCTCGACCTACGCGACGTGGTGGATCCGCCAGGCCATCACCCGCGCCATGGCCGACCAGGCCCGCACCATCCGTATCCCGGTGCACATGGTCGAGGTCATCAACAAGCTCGGCCGCATCCAGCGCGAGCTGCTCCAGGACCTGGGCCGTGAGCCCACCCCGGAGGAGCTGGCCAAGGAAATGGACATCACGCCGGAGAAGGTGCTGGAAATCCAGCAGTACGCGCGTGAGCCGATCTCGCTGGACCAGACCATCGGCGACGAGGGCGACAGCCAGCTCGGCGACTTCATCGAGGACTCCGAGGCCGTCGTCGCGGTCGACGCGGTGAGCTTCACCCTGCTGCAGGATCAGCTGCAGTCGGTGCTGGAGACGCTGTCCGAGCGTGAGGCGGGCGTGGTCCGGCTGCGCTTCGGCCTGACCGACGGTCAGCCGCGCACCCTCGACGAGATCGGCCAGGTCTACGGCGTGACGCGCGAGCGCATCCGCCAGATCGAGTCGAAGACGATGAGCAAGCTGCGGCACCCGAGCCGGTCGCAGGTGTTGCGCGACTACCTCGACTGACCGCGCTTTACCGCGAGGCCCGTATCCATTCGTCCGGATGGATACGGGCCTCGTTTCCTTTCCGAATAAAAATGCCGATCGGTCCGCATAGCCGATAAACCGGACATGGTAACCGTTTCGTGATCAAACCCACAGTGCCGGATTGCGCTGTGAACGCCGCGAATTCGCGATCTTCACCGTATTGTCACAGACAGTTTTTCGTTCTACCGCCGCCGGTCTGCGGTACGGCATTGAGGGTTTTTCGCGGCGTGCTCGACATCTATCACTTCAGCTACGGCTGGTTCACCCCCGTTCTCGCGTATTTCATGTCCGTCACCGGGTGCCTGCTCGGCCTGCAGTGCGCGGCCCGCGGCCGCAACGCGGTGGAGGGGCGGGTCGCCTGGCTGATCGGCGCCGCGATCGCCATCGGCGGAACCGGCATCTGGGTCATGCATTTCATCGCCATGCTCGGTTTCACCATCCGCGGCGCGGAGATCCGCTACGACATCCCGCTGACGCTGTTCAGCGCGGTCACCGCGATGGTGGTGGTCGGGATCGGGCTGTTCATGGTCAACAAGCCCCAGCCGACGCTGCGCTCGCTGCTGGCGGGCGGCACGATCACCGGCCTCGGCGTCGGCACCATGCACTACACCGGCATGTACGCGATGAAGTCGACGGCGACGGTGACCTACGACCCGAAGATCGTCACGCTGTCGATGGTGATCGCCGTGGTCGCCTCGATCGTGGCGCTCTGGTTCACGTTGCGCGTCAAGGGTTTTCTCGCGACGGTGGGCGCGGCGATCATCATGGGCGTGGCCGTCACCGGGATGCACTACACCGGCATGGCCGCCATGCACGCCCACTCCAACCATCACGCCGCGCCGCCGACCGGCTCGGGTGCGATGGATCTGCTGGCGCCGCTGATCGGGGTGAGCAGCATCGTCACCATGCTGGTGCTGATCAGTGTGAGCCTCACCGAGATCGAGAACGAGGAGGCGCTGCCGCGGATGTGGCTGACCTCCCGGCATCAGCCGAAAACCCGTCGGCAGCAATCGATTCCGCCCGCTCTCCTACCTCCTGCCCCCGGCGCGCCGACGCGCGAGCACATCGAGTACCGCACCGAGGAACTGGTCTACGACGGCGCGGGCAGCTGGCCGCGCCGGGTCGTGGACTGATCAGCTCGCCGCCACATCGGTGCGGCGCCGGGCGAATTCGGCGACCGGCTCGACGACCCTGGCCGCGATCGGTCCGAGAATCGCCATCAGCAGCACATAGGCCGAGGCGAGGGCGGCCAGCCGGGCGTCGGCCTTGCCGTAGGCGACGGCCAGGCCCGCGATGACGATGGAGAACTCGCCGCGCGCCACCAGCGCCGCGCCCGCCCTGGCGCGGCCCATCCGGCGGATCCCCTGCCTGCTCGCCGCCCACCAGCCCACGGCCACCTTGGTGCCGGTGGTGACCACCGCCAGCGCGACCGCCCAGCCGAACACCGGCGGCACCGCGGCCGGATCGATCGACAGCCCGAAGGCTACGAAGAAGATCGCGGCGAACAGATCACGCAGCGGCTCCAGCAGTTTCGCCGCCTCGTGGGCGGTGGAACCGGAGATCGCGATGCCGAGCAGGAACGCGCCGACCGCGGCCGAGACGTTCAGCGCCGAGGCCGCACCGGCCACCAGCAGCGCGGCGCCGAGCAGCTGCAGCAGGAACACCTCGCGGTCGGCGCTGTCGAGCACCGCCGAGACCAGCCTGCCGAAGCGCAGCGCCACCACCAGCACCACCGAGATGGTGGCCAGCGCGATCGCCAGCGACACCAGCCCGCTGAGCAGGCTCAGCCCGGCCAGCATCATCGTCAGGATCGGCAGATACACCGCCATCGCCAGGTCCTCGAAGACCAGGATCGACAGCACGACCGGCGTCTCGCGGTTACCGAGGCGGCCCAGATCGTCGAGCACCTTGGCCACGATCCCCGACGACGAGATGTAGGTGACGCCGCCGAGGACGACGGCGCCGGTCACTCCCCAGCCAAGGATCAGCGCCACCGCCACGCCGGGCAGCGCGTTGGCCACCAGATCGAGCACGCCCGCCGCCCAGGAGCGCCGCAGACCCGTCATGAGTTCCTGGGCGGTGTACTCGAGCCCGAGCAACAACAGCAGCAGCACCACGCCGATCTCGCCTGCCAGGTGCCCGAACTCGATGGCCACCTCCAGCTCGAAGAAGCCCCCGCGCCCGAACGCCAGCCCACCCAGCAGATACAGCGGGATCGGCGACATCCCGAACCGGCCCGCGACTCGCCCGCAGATGCCTAGCGCGAACAAGATCGCGCCGAGCTCGAGCAGAGCCAGGGCCTGTGAGATCACGGCCGTCAGCCGTGCGCGAGGATCTTCGCGGCCGCGTCCAGGCCGTCCGGGGTGCCGACGACGACGAGCAGGTCACCCTCGGTGAAGGTGAAATCCGGGCCGGGCGACGGGTGCAGCTGGCCGGCGCGCATCACCGCGACGATCGAGGTCTTGGTGCGGGTGCGCATTCCGGTCTCGCCCAACGTGCGACCCGCGAACGGTGATTCGTCGCCGATCGCGAGCTGCCGGGTGGTGATCCCGGGGAGGTCGCGATGGTCGTCGTTGAGTTTGGCGACCAGTTGCGGCGCGCCGAGCAGGTTCGCCAGCACCGACGCCTCGTCGGTGGACAGCGGCACCTGGGCGGCGATCGCGTCCGGGTCGTCGGGTTTGGACACGATCAGGTCGATGTCACCGTCGCGGTGGGCGATCACCCCGACGCGGCGGCCCGACTTGACCTCGAAATCCTTGCGCACTCCGATCCCCGGTAGCGCTGTGACGTCGACGTTCACATCGTCCACAGTAGTCGCGCGGTGACCCAGGATGTGGTCTACGCCACTTCGCCGCGCTGGGGCGTGGTGAACAATCCGTCCGTGCCGGGCAGGTACGGCTCGGCCGCGAGCACCGCGGTCACCGGCAGCGGGGCGTACAGATGCGGGAACAGCATCGAGGCCGGATCGGTCGGCACGCCCGGCTCCCATTTCACCTCGCCGGTGAACCGCGCCGGGTCCAGCCACAGCACCAGCATGTCGGTGCGCCCGGCGAAGAGCCGGTTGGCGGGCAGGTGGACCTGGTCGGGGGTGGACAGGTGGACGAAACCGCTCTCGGTCAGCGACGGTGGCCTGCGTTCCCCGGTGCGCTGGGATTGCTCCCATTCTTGGGAAGAACACAGGTGAACAAGCGTGTGGGTGTCGGATGTCACGGGTAATCTCCGGGTAGACAACAGGTTCGGACGTGTTCGACCCTGGCACAGGATCGACGATGCGGCTCGGTTCGGTGGCGCGGCCCGTGGGTGACGGGCAACACCGCAGCGAGCGAGGAATCGATGAGTGACTGGTTCGAGTGGGAGGTGGCAGCGACGGCGCCGTGGGTGATCGGCAGGTGCTCGAGACGGTGACCAGTGGTGTTCGCTTTCAGCGAAACCGCAGGTCGTGTTATCGAAAACACAAAGATTCACTTCCGGGAACAAAGCCTGAACCCCGAACGTCTGACAGAGTAGTCGTACCCCTGCTGGGAAGTAGCGGATGCGAGCCTCGTGGAGTGACCACGAGGCCCACACCTAGGCGAACGGCCACGCAGCGCCGGGAGCCGGGACGGAGGAGTCATGCCAGGAACCCTGACCAGCACCCCACTGACCGCGGTCGATCGTTGCGATCGTTGCGGGGCGGCTGCCCGAGTGCGTGCCGTTCTTCCCGCGGGTGGCGAGTTGCTCTTCTGCCAGCACCACGCGAATGAACACATGGACCGCTTGCGCGAGCTCGAAGCCG
Organism: Nocardia sp. NPDC058497; assembly: GCF_042720195.1. NCBI lineage: Bacteria > Bacillati > Actinomycetota > Actinomycetes > Mycobacteriales > Nocardiaceae > Nocardia > Nocardia sp. NPDC058497. The sequence goes on from NZ_JBHXMY010000117.1 coordinate 9,751, forward strand.
TGATCGACACGGAATCCGCTCCCGCTCTCTGACCACTCCTCGCGTCCGAAACAATCACATCTGACAACAGAACATCCCGACAGCGGGCGACCCGAGCAGGGCGCCCGCTGTTGTTGTGTCCGGGGTCAGGCGCCCGCGTCGGCGAGGATGCCGTCGACCAGCGTCGCGACGCCGTAGGCGAAGGCGCCGTCGGGGTCGGCCGGTGCCTGATAGTGCTCGCCCACGGCGGTGCCGACCCGGCCCGCGAGGGGGAAGTCGGCGGCGGGCATCACCTCGGCCAGCAGCGGGCCGTGCACCTGCCACCAGTCCGCGTCGCTGAGCTGGGCCGTCGCGCCCGCGGCCGCGACCGCGAGGCGGGCGTTGCCGGTGGCGAAGTCGGTGAGCACCGCGATCGCGCGGTCCATGGCGAGGTCGGACAGCCCGGCGCCCTCGATCGCGCGGAGCTGATGCTCGTAGCGGCGCATCCTGGCCGGGCCGAGCACCTGGCGCCACGGGGAGACCTCGAGCAGCCACGGGTGGGCGATCAGCTCGGTTCTGATCCGCGTGGCGATCGCGATCATCCTGTCCCGGATCGGCAGGTCGGCGGGTATCGCGGGGTCGCCGGCGGCGACGGCGTCGACCATGAGCACCAGCAGCGCGTCCTTGCTCGGCACGTAGGTGTAGAGGCTCATCGCGCGCAGGCCGAGTTCGGCGGCCACCGCGCGGATCGTCAGTTTCTCGATGCCTTCGCGATCGGCCAGGGCGATGCCGGCGTCGACCACGGCGTCGACCGTGAGACCGGGTTTCGGGCCGCGCGCTCCCGGCTTGGCGGGCAGGGCGTGCCGCCACAGCAGCTCGAGGATCTGGGTGGCCTGCGCGGTGGCCTTCTCGGCGCCGTCGGTGGGCACGAGCGGTCCTTTCTGGCACTCGGGAACAAACTCAGTACAGTGTACGTTGTTCGGTTGTTCGCGTTGCCCGTTCAGAGGAGACCGCTCTGCCCGCCACCCAGGCCACCTATCTCCCCGACCGTCATCTGTTCGCGCTGTGGACCTGGACCGGGCATGGTGCCGGTGCCGCGCCTGCCGGGATCGGTGACCCCGAAGCGTTGACGCTCGCGCTGCCCGTGGGCGAGCGCGGCGCGATCGAACTGGTCGAGATCCCGGCCGCCGTGGTGACACCCGCCGAGCTGGCCGGCGTCACCATCGCGGACCTCGCCCCGTCAGCCCTGGCCTTGCGCGAGCTGCTGGCCGCCGCACGACCCGCGGCCGCGGCGGGCGAGGCCACCGCACCGCCGAGCCGGAACACCGGTGCGGTGGAACCACACGGCGACGGGTCGGCGATCTCCGTCGACCTGCCCGCCGCCGCGCACGCCGTCCCCGATGCGGTCGGCACCTCGATCGTCTCGGCCCAGCGAGCAGTGCGCGTGCTGCGCGAGACCGCGGCGGCCGATGCGGAGCTGGCAGCGGTCCTGGATGCCACATTGCGGCCGTATCAGGTGCGCGGGGTGAGCTGGCTGCGCGAGACCGTCGACGCGTTCGGCGGTGCGGTGCTGGCCGACGAGATGGGACTCGGCAAGACCGTGCAGACCATCGGGTTCCTGCAGGGGCGCGCCGACGGGCCGCAACTCGTAGTGTGCCCGACCTCCCTGGTGGGCAACTGGGTGCACGAGATCACCCGGTTCGCGCCGAGCCTGAAGGCGGTGTCCTGGCGTGGCGGTGACGTGCCCGCCGGGGCGGGGACCGTCGTCGTCACCGGGTATCCGACGCTGCGGCTGCATGGCGCGGGGCTGACCGGGCACCAGTGGGCCACCGTGGTGTTCGACGAGGCGCAGGCGCTGAAGAATCCGCGCACCCAGGTCTCGAAGGCGGCGCGCGCCCTGCCCGCGGACGCCAAGGTGGCGCTCACCGGCACGCCGGTGGAGAACCACCTCGACGAATTGTTCGCGCTGCTCAATCTCACGGTGCCGCGCCTGTTCGCGCATCGCACGCAGTTCCGGCGCCGGTTCGTCCGGCCGATCGAGGAGGGTTCGGCCGCGGCGGCGGCCCGGTTGCGCGACGCCGTCGAGCCGGTGGTGCTCGGCCGCAAGAAGATTCACGTCGCGGCCTCGCTGCCCGCGAAGATTCACAGCGATCTGCTGTGCGATCTGACCGCCGAGCAGGAACGGGTCTACGACGCGGTCCTGGCCGAGGCGCTCGACGAGGGCTTCGGTTCCGGCCTGCAACGTCAGGGGCGGGTGCTCGCCGCGCTCACCCACCTCAAGCAGGTGTGCAATCATCCCGGGCTGATCTCCGGTGACCTGGGCGAGATCGCCGGTCGCTCCGGCAAGCTGGACCTGTGCACCGACATCGTCGCCACCAATCTCGACACCGGTGACCCGACGCTGATCTTCACCCAGTACCGCCAGACCGGTGAGCTGCTGGTGCGTCATCTCGCCGAACAGTTCGGGGTCGACGCGCCGTTCTTCCACGGCGGGCTCGACGCCGACCAGCGCTCGGGGATCGTCACCGCGTTCCAATCCCCGGACGGCCCACCGGTGCTCGTGCTGAGCCTGCGCGCCGCGGGCACCGGACTCACCCTGACCCGCGCCGCCGATGTGATCCATTTCGATCGCTGGTGGAATCCCGCCGTCGAGGCGCAGGCTTCGGACCGGGCGCACCGGATCGGGCAGACCCGCACGGTCACCGTCACCACGCTGACCAGCGCGACCACCGTCGAGGAGCACATCGCGGCGATGCACACCCGCAAGTCGGCGCTCACCGATCTCTCGGACGCGGCGGGCATCGCCGAGCTGGCCCGGCTCGACGACGACGCCCTCGTCGACATCCTGCGACGGAAGCGAGAGAACTGATGCCCGACAACGAATTCGGTTACACGGCGTGGGGCAGGGACTGGGTGCGGCTGGCCGAACCGCTGCGCCAGACCCGCCCCGAACCGCTGCTGCCCCGCGCCCGCAGCATCGCCCGCAACGACGGGGTGCGCACCGAGGTCGAGGCGCGGACGGTGCGCGCGCACCTGCATCGCGGCGGACAGGCCTCGATCGCGCATGTCGAGGTGGCGCCACTGTCGCGGGCGGCGGTGACCGCGATCGCGCAGGTGATTCCCGATCCGACCGTGCTCACCGACGAGATGCACCGGGCGCTGCTCGATGCCGGACATTCTCCCGCGCCGACCCTGGTGAGCACCGATTGCTCGTGCTCGGCACGGACCGCGCGGTGCGTGCACGTGCTCGCGGTGCTGTACACGATCGCCCGGCGAGTGGACGAGAATCCGCGGCTGGCGCTGGAGCTGCAGGGGTATTTCGACGCCACCGAGGATGCCGGGGCGCCGGTCCAGGAACCGCGCTGGACCAGCATCAACGCGCTCGACCCGACCCGGTTCTTCGAGCGGGCGCACTGAGAGTTTCGCCGGGGCGCTGTGGCCCGCCGTCGTCGCCGCGACCTGCCGAGGCGGGGCGCGGCCACGCCCCCGGCGCGGCCCCTGGGAACATAACCGGGGGGGGGGTGGTCAGGGGGTG
>NZ_JBHXMY010000118.1:0-7060 GCF_042720195.1 Nocardia sp. NPDC058497
GTGGAACGCCCTGCTAGATCCCCTTTTACCCAACTCTCCACCTGTGGATGAAAGAAGTTCCGGCGTGTCCGTCAAGGTGAACAGCCGGGCGTGTTGGGTAAACAGCGATGGTGCACGCTATGACTGGAGTCACAAATCTGCCGGTCGGTTTCGGCAACCATCCACAGGCTGAATAACCGGAGGTCAGCGAATTGCCGACCGTCGGCCGCCTGGGGTGACCTGCACGGGAGCGATCTCCGGCTATCGTCCAGTTATTGCGATGTCAACCGGAAAAATGCAACGAGAAACCACCCCCATGTCGAACACAGGGGTGGCTCTCAGCGAACTCAGTTCGCGGCAACCTCGAGGTTGAACTTGGCAGCCACATCGGGGTGCAGGTGCACCACGATGCCGTGCTTGCCGGTCGCCTTGATGTGCGACTTCGGCAGCTCGATGCTGCGCTTGTCCACCACGGGGCCACCGGCAGCCTTGATGGCGGCGGCGACATCGGCGGTGGTGACCGAACCGAACAGCTTGCCGCTGTCGGCGGTCTTCACGGCCAGCGAGACCGAGTCCAGGCCCTCGATGGCCTGCTTCAGCTCGTTGGCGTGATCGAGGTCGCGCACCTTGCGGGCGTCCTGCGCCCGGCGGATGCCCTCGACCTGCTTCTGGGCGCCACGGGTGGCCACGATGGCCAGACCGCGGGGCAGCAGGTAGTTGCGGCCGTAGCCGTCCTTGACCTCGACGAGATCGCCCGGGGCACCGAGGTTGTCGACATCAGCGGTGAGGATGAGCTTCATCTGTCTGACTCCCTTTCTCAGCGAGCGGTCGACACGTAAGGCAGCAGGGCCACCTCACGCGAGTTCTTGACGGCGACAGCGATATCACGCTGGTGCTGGACGCAGTTGCCGGTGACGCGGCGAGCACGGATCTTGCCGCGATCGCTGACGTACTTACGCAGCAGCGTGGTGTCCTTGTAATCGATATTGACGATTCCGGACTTGCTCTCCTTGCAGAAAGTGCAAGCCTTCTTCTTCAGCACCTTTTCGCGCGCGGGCGCTTTAGGCATGGTCTTCTCTCCGTACTATGAGTGCCGTTCCTCAGAACGGCGGTTCGTCATCCATGCGGCCGCCGCCCCCGAAGGAGCCGGCCGCCGGCGCGCTACCCCACGGATCGTCGTTGCCTGCGTTTCCGCCGCCCGACTGTCCGCCGCCACTGTTGGCGTTGTAGCCGCCTGCGCTTGCACCACCACCGGCATTGCCGGAACCGCCACCGAAGCCACCGCCTCCGCCGCCGCGACCTGCCTTGGAGACCTTGGCAGTCGCGTAGCGCAGCGAGGGGCCGACCTCGTCGACCTCGAGTTCGACGACCGTGCGCTTCTCACCCTCGCGGGTTTCGTAGGAGCGCTGCTTGAGCCGTCCGCTCACGATCACGCGAGCGCCTCGGGTCAGGCTCTCGGCGACGTTCTCCGCTGCTTCACGCCAGATGTTGCAGCGCAGGAACAGGGCCTCGCCGTCTTTCCATTCGTTCGAATTGCGATCGAACACGCGGGGAGTCGAAGCGACGGTGAAATTCGCCACCGCTGCGCCCGCGGGCGTGAAACGAAGCTCAGGGTCTGCCGTCAAGTTTCCGATGACGGTAATGACCGTGTCGCCTGCCATGGGGTTCCTCCTGCTCGGGGTGCAGTCCGCGTCTCGCTGTCGCGCTAGAGCCTAAAGATAGGCACCGACGAAAACGAGATTTCGCTCTGCGGACTACTTGTCGTTGCGCAGAACCTTGGTGCGCAGCACCGTCTCGTTCAGGCCCAGCTGGCGATCGAGCTCGCTCACGGTGGCCGGGGTCGCGGTCAGTTCGACGACCGCGTAGATGCCTTCGGCCTGCTTGGCGATCTCGTAGGCGAGCCGGCGGCGGCCCCAGATGTCGACCTTGTCGACCTTGCCGCCCTCGGTCTTGACGACGTTGAGCAGGTTATCCAGGGACTGCCCGACGATGCGCTCGTCCAGGCTGGGGTCGAGGATGACCATCACTTCATAATGACGCACGGACCAATCACCTCCTGTGGACTAGGAAACGGCCATGGACTTTCCATGGCAGGAGGGTTCGTTGCGTCAGCAACCCGGTAAGGCTACATGAGCGGGCCCTGAGCAGCGAAATCGATCCACTCCGCGGGTGCGCTCCTGGATCGCCGCGGCGCCGCATAATGTGGTCGATATGACCACCGCCGACCCGCAGCAGCGCGCAGCACGTGGCGCGGCGCGGGCCACGGCGCTGACGTTCCTGATCGTTCTGTTGTGCGCGCTCACCCTCGCGATGGCCTACGCCAACAAGGCGCGGTGCGCGGGCGGCGCGATCGATGAAACCGGTCGCAGCCAGGTATTCGATGTCCGCAAGGATTCGGATGTCTGCTATTCCGATATCCAGTTCCTCTGGATCGGCCGCGATATCGACAATCACGTCTTCCCGTATGTCGACGGCGGGATCACCGAGGAGGGCGCGCTCACCGGCGGCGCGGTGGAGTATCCGGTGCTCAGCGGCGTGCTCATGTGGGCGGGCGCGATCGGGGTCACCAATGACGCGGATTTCCTGTGGCATTCGGCGCTGCTGCTCACGCCCTTCGCCCTGCTGACGGCGTGGATGCTGGCCCGGCTGGCAGGCCCGGCCGCGTTGCTGTGGGCGATCGGCCCGCCGCTGGTGCTGTATGCCTTCCACAACTGGGAACTGCCGGTCGTGTGTACCGCGGTGGCCGCGGTCTCTGTGATGTCCATGCTGACCGGCCTGTCGATACGCACCCGCGGGATCATCGCCGCGGTACTGCTCGCCATCGGGTTCTGCTTCAAGCTCTATCCGGGCATCTTCCTGCTGCCGTTGGCGGTCTACATCCTCACCGAGGGCGCGCCGCGAGACGCGCGGCGAGTGCGTGATCTGGACGTGGCGGGCGCGGCGCAGGCACTGCTGGCGGCGATGGGCACGGTGGCCGCGGTGAATCTGCCGTTCGTGGTGGCAGGGGTGGAGGGCTGGCGGGCCTCGATCACGTTCCAGCAGATGCGCCAGGCCGATATCACCACGAACTCGATCTGGTACTGGGGACATCAGCTGATCTTCGGCCGCGACGCCGAGACCACCACCACCTGGCACGACATGGTCGCCCTCGCCTCGCCCACGCTGATCCTGGCGTCCTTCGTGCTGGCGATGTGGCTCGGGTGGCGCCGCTGGACGCCGACCTCGCCCTTCCCGTGGGTGGGTGCGAGCGGCGCGATGCTGTGCGGATTCATGCTTTTCCACAAGGTCCACTCACCCCAGTACACCCTGTGGATAATTCCGTTCCTGGTGCTGCTGCGGGTGCCGTGGTCGCTGGTCGCGGCGTATCTGGTCGCCGACGTGGCGGTGGGCGTCGGCGTGTTCCGCTACTTCGCCGCGCTGGGCGAGGGTGAGGGTGTGGAGCTGATGGAGGGAATCGTCCAGTTCGGCGTGTGGCTGCGCACCGTCCTGCTCATCGTGCTGTTCTTCCTGTTCCTGCGGGCCGGGCTGCGCGGTGCGCGCCGGACCGAATCGGCCGTCGCACCCGCCGATCGACGCGAACTCCAGCCGGCCGCCTGAGAAACGACAGCGGCGGCGAATCCCCATCCGGGACCCGCCGCCGCTGTGGCTATCGCGTGTTCGTGCCGCCGATCAGCTGACCGGTGCGGCTTCCTTGGACTCGTCCACCGCGTCGGGCTCGTCCTTGCGGTTGCGCAGGATGCTCGAGATGAACGCCGCGCCGATGAACGCCACGCCGATGCCGCCGGTGATCAGCTCGTTGACGTGCACACCGATCGAGACCAGCAGGATCGTCGCCAGCGCGCCGATCGCCCAGTGCGCGCCGTGCTCGAGGTACACGTACTCCGAGAGCGTGCCCTGGCGGACCAGGTACACCGTGATCGACCGGACGAACATCGCACCGATGAAGCCGAGGCCCAGCGCGATGATGATCGGGTCGGAGGTGATCGCGAACGCGCCGATCACGCCGTCGAAGGAGAACGACGCGTCGAGCACCTCGAGGTACAGGAACAGGAAGAACGCGGCCTTACCGGTCGCCTTCACCAGGCCCGACGGGCCCGAAGGAGCGTGTTCGAGTTCCTCGGTGTGGAACATCGAGCCGAGGCCGTCGACCGCGATGTAGACGATCATGCCGAGCAGACCGGCCAGCAGCACGGTCGACCGGTCGTCTTCCTTGGCGAGGAACTCGGCGGTGAGGATCAGGCCGATGCCCGCCACGACCACCGACAGCATGTCGAGCTTGCCCGCCTTGGCCAGCGGCCTCTCCAGCCAGCCCAGCCAGGTGATCTCACGCTCTTCGAAGATGAAGTTCAGGAACAGCAGCGCGAGGAACATGCCGCCGAACGCCGCGATCTGCGGGTGCGCGTCGGTCAGCAGGGTTTCGTAGCTGGGGCTGCCGTCGGGGAAGTACGGTGCGTCGCCGGGAGGCGGGTTGAGGGCCAGGTCGAACGCCTCGATCGGACCGAGCCCGGCGGTAACCCACACGATGGCGAGCGGGAACACCAGTCGCATGCCGAAGACGGCGATGAGGATGCCGACGGTCAGGAAGATCCGCTGCCAGAACTCGCTCATCCGCTCCAGGACGGTGGCGTTGATGACGGCGTTGTCGAACGACAGCGACACCTCGAGGATGCCGAGGATCGCGCACAGCGCGAGGGCGGTCAGGCCACCGTAGAGGTAGGCGACGACCAACGACAGCACGGTGATGCCGATGGACAGGCCGAAGATGCGCGTAATCACGCGGAGGGACCTTTCTGTCTCACACGGACAGGGGGCCCGGTCAGTCGAGCCCCCGTCCGCGATGGTGACTAGACGTTGACGCCGTAGTCGCGGGCGATACCGGCGAGTCCGGAGGCGTAGCCCTGTCCGATGGCGCGGAACTTCCATTCGGCACCGTTGCGGTACAGCTCGCCGAAGACCATAGCGGTCTCGGTCGAGGCGTCCTCGGACAGGTCGTAGCGGGCGAGCTCGGTGCCGTTGGCCCGGTCGACGACGCGGATGTAGGCGTTGCGCACCTGGCCGAACGACTGCGAGCGGGTCTCCGCGTCGTAGATCGAGACGGGGAAGAAGATGCTCTCGATGGTCGGCGGGGTGTTGGCCAGGTCGACGTTGATGACCTCGTCGTCGCCCTCGCCCTCACCGGTGGTGTTGTCGCCGACGTGCTCGATGGCGCCCTCGGGGGACTTGAGGTTGTTGAAGAACACGAAGTGCTTGTCGGAGACGACCTTCTTGTCGCCGCCGGTCGCGATCGCGCTGGCATCCAGGTCGAAGTCGGCGCCGGTGGTGGTGCGCACGTCCCAGCCGAGGCCGACCGCGACCGCGGTCAGGTTCGGAGCCTCTTTGGTCAGCGAGACATTGCCGCCCTTGGACAGACTGACACCCATGCGGGAATCCCTTCGGTTAGTCCGGTGTGTCGTTTCCCAGCATGTCCGAATCGCCGGGTACCGCTACGACAGTAATAGGTTTCGCGGAACTTGCGTAGGAACGAGCAGCAGCCCTGGTGAACGGGGGGAATCTCCTACCATCGGGACTGTGCGTGGTCGGGTCGCCGCGCGGTTCGGAAAGGGGACGTGCCGGTGACACCTCGCAGACGCGGATGGTTCAGGTCGGGGGCCGATCATGAGTGGATCAGTGGGGCGAGGGCGGCCACGTCGTCGGCCTTCCTCGATATGGATCATCGGCAGACGGCGGCGGAGGCGGGTGTGGTGGCCAGCGATCAGGTCTTCCCGGACCGCCGGGTCGGCGCGGTCTGGGAGCCGGTGCGCGCGCGGTGTTATGCCGCGGCGGGCGCGTATCTGAGTTTCACCGAAGAGCTCGACACCGCCGAAGCCACGGGCAGCCCGATCGCGGACGGGCCCGCCAGGGCGGATGCGCTGGTGCGCCAACTGCACGACGCGGCCCGCGGGGTCGACGAGTTCTATCACTCCCATCGCGCGGGCCTGGAGGAGGCGGCGCGCGTGCGATCGGCGGTGCCGCAGCTGCTCGCGCACGTGCGGGCCGAGGCCGAGCAGGTGCTCGCCGCAGCGGCGTCGTCGGGCTTCGCGAACTACCCCTCGATCGAGGCGGGTGTAAGGCGGCTGAATGAGGATCTGATCACAGCGTCCTCGGCCGATCCGCAGACCTCCGTTACCGCCGCGCGTACGGCCGCGGCGGCGGTGCAGCAGGCGACCGCGGAATTGTCGGATGCGTTGGCGCAGGCCCCTTCTCGCGCTTCGGCGGCCGCGAAGGCGATCGCGTCGGTGACGACCCGGCTGGCCGCTGTCCGCAACCGCGCGAGTGGGCTCGGCCCGGCGTACTCGGCGCTGTTGCGCGAGTTCAACGCTGCGAGTTCGGCGGATTTGACCAACAATGAGCGGGAAAGCCGGCGCGGCATCGACGCCGCGGACGCCGCCCTCGTGGGCGCGCGCGTCGCGGCTGCCGATCACGACCCGGAGACCGCCCTTGACCTGACCGCCACCGCGCGCCAGCACCTCGCCGAGGCCGAGCAGTTGGTCGACGCCGTCACCCGGCGCCTCGAACTGTTGCGCGACGTACGTGCCGACCCCGACGCGCACGCCCGCACCGTACGATTCCGGCTGCGGGACGCGCAGATGCTCGCGGTCGACCGAGGCCTGGTCGGCGAGTGGGGGTCGGTGCTCGATGCCCAAGCCGAACGCCTCGACCGCATCAATTCCGGACTGACGGGTCGTCATCCAGACTATTGGGCATATGTTTCCGAACTGGACACCGTCGCGGCGTTCATCGCCGGAGTGGTCGAACGCATGAGAAAACACGTAGGAACCGACAGGACTTAGGAATGCACAGGACATGATGACAGCGGGGTACGTGGTCGCGCCGGAGATCTGCCTGCGTAAGCAGGTTCCGCTGCGCCACTTCCGGCAATTGCACGGGCCGAGGGCCCGTGAGCTGTTCCTCCTCGAGCCGGAGCCGGGGGGGGGGGTGGGGCGGCTGGGGGAGGGGGGGGGCCCCCCCCCCCGCCCGCGGGTGGGTGGGTGGGGCCCCCCCCCCCCCCCCCCCCCCCCCCCCGCCCCCCCCCCCGCGGCCG
>NZ_JBHXMY010000118.1:7070-13211 GCF_042720195.1 Nocardia sp. NPDC058497
CGTCGCCCCGCGAGTCCCCCCACCCCCGGGAACTGCTGGCGACCGCGCTCGGCGCGACGCTGTATGGCCCTGCGACCCGCCCCGACCTGGCCGCCACCATCGGGCGGCGCGCGGCGCGCGGCGTGTGCTCGATGGTGATCGACCTCGAGGACGCCGTCGCCGACCACCAGGTGGAGACCGCCAAGGAGCACGCCGTCGCGACGCTGGATCTGCTCGCCCGCGGCGAGGATCCGAACCCGATGCTGTTCATCCGGGTGCGTGACCCGCAGACCGTCACCGAGCTGGTCGACCGGCTCGGGCCGGGCGCCGACGTGCTCACCGGCTTCGTCTTTCCCAAGTTCGACGCCGTCACCGGGCCCGCCTACCTGGCCGCGCTCGGGGACGCGCGGCACAGGCTGGATCGGCCGGTTTACGGCATGCCGGTGCTCGAATCGGCGAGCCTGGTGCATCGCCAGACTCGCGACGAGCAGCTCTCGCGCATCGCCGATCTGCTCGGCGAGCACCGTGATCAACTGCTCGCGGTGCGGATCGGCGCCACCGACATGTGCTCGACCTTCGGCATCCGCCGCGACCGCGATCTCACGATCTACGACGTGCGCGTGGTCGCCGACGTGATCGCCGACATCGTCAACTACCTCGGCCGCGCCGACGGCACCGGTTTCATCATCACCGGGCCGGTGTGGGAGTACTTCGCCGACCACGAGCGGATGTTCCGGCCGCTGCTGCGGACCGCGCCGTTCGAGGAGTCCGACGCGGTGCCGTTCCGCCAGTACCTGGTCAGCCGCGACCTGGACGGCCTGCTGCGCGAGATCACCCTCGACCGCGCCAACGGCATCCAGGGCAAGACGGTGATCCACCCCTCGCATGTCGCCGCCGTGCACGCGCTGTCGGTGGTGACCCACGAGGAGTACGCCGACGCGCTGCACATCATGGAGGCCGACGTCGGCGGCGTCGCGGCCTCGGAATACCGCAACAAGATGAACGAGATGCGCCCGCACCGCAGTTGGGCCCGCCAGACGCTGGTCCGGGCTCGTGCGTTCGGGGTCGCGAACAAGGGAGTGTCCTTCGTGGATTTGCTGACAGCGATGATCGCCGAATGAGCATGTTCGGACTGGATCTCGAAATACCTTGGGCGACAGAGAATCTGGGTATCGAACTACAGCACGGTGAGTCGTTCGCCGCGTCGGCGGCCGAGGACGCGCTGCCTGGTGAGCTCTCGATCGCCGCGCTGGTCCAGCCGGGGCTGCGGCGTAATCCGCGCCGGGCGCACCTGCTGGTGTCGACCGTGCTCGGCAAGCACCTGCCGACCGATCCGCGCATCGTGATCGGCGCGGGTAATCGCCTGGGTGATCTGGTGCACTCGAAACTCGGTGACCGGGAGCCCGTCGTGCTCGGATTCGCCGAGACCGCAACCGGTTTGGGTCACTGCGTCGCGGCACGTCTCGGTGCGGGCTGCTACCTGCACTCCACCCGCAGGGCGGAACCGCGGGCCACCACGCTGACCGGTTTCGAGGAGGGGCATTCGCACGCCACCTCGCACCTGCTGCAACCCGCACCCGCCGACATCTTCGTCAACGATCTGCCGCTGGTGCTGGTCGACGACGAGATCTCCACCGGTGATACCGCCATCGACGCGGTCCGCGCGCTGCACGCGTTCGCGCCGCGCACGCACTACGTACTCGCCTCGCTGGTCGACATGCGTACCGCCGCCGACCGCGCCAAGTTCGAAGCGTTCGCCGCCGAACTCGGCGCGCGCATCGATACCGTCTGCCTGGCTTCCGGCCGTACCGAGCTGCCTGACGGCCTGATCGAAACGGTCACCGCGATGCCGGAACCGGACCTCAATCCGGTGGCGGCGCAGCGTGGTTCGTTCGGCCGCATCGAATTGACCTGGCCCGCGGACGTTCCCGAAGGCGGCAGGCACGGCATCCTGAACTCGGATGTCGCGGCGTTCGATATCGCGCTTAAGGCCGCCACCGACGAGGTGCACTCGCGCCTGGACGCCGAGTTCGCCGGCCGCCCGGTGATCGTGCTCGGCCACGAAGAACTCATGTACCTGCCGCTGCGACTGGCCGCCGAACTGGCGGAATCGGGCACTCCCACCCGCTTCCAAACCACCACGCGTTCACCGGCATACGTGCTCGACGAACCCGGCTACCCGCTTCGCAGGGGCTTCCGCTTCACGGCGCCGGAGCCGGATGCGACCGCCCAGCGTTATCTCTACAACGCGCAGTGGGCCGAGGGCGAGAAGCCCGTTCTGCTGGTGGTTATCGACCCGCCTGCCGACACCCCAGAGCTCACCGCCCCCGGCGGCCTCGTCGACGTGCTCACAGCCTCCGGCGCCGACGTACTGATCGCCGTCCTCCCCGGCGCGGACCCGCGAGCGCTGCACACGGCCAGGACTTCGGTTCCGGCGGTGACCGGTGCGGGGTCCGACCGCTTATCGGCCGATGTGCCGGACGCTGATGAGCCGATCGGTACGCTGCCTGACGCGGACTCCCGGGAACCGCACGTCGGTAGCACGGCAGCATCGCGGGCTGGTGAGTCCGACGCCTCGGCGAGCCGTGCCGGTCAAATGAGCGGTTTCGATCAGGCGAGCGGTGCCGATCATGAAAGCCATCGTCCCGGCGCTGAGGCTGCCGTCGCGGAGTCGGCGGAGCGGCTAACTCTTGATCAGCGGGTTCGCGGTTCGGATGATTCCGGCCTGCCTGGTTCTGCCGACGTGCCGGGACCTGGGCGTCCGTTTCCCGGAGCACTGCGGGGACCCGACTTCGGTTCCTATGCGCCCGAAGAGGTGTCGTGGCTTCTGAAGGACCTCTCGGGCGCCGACCTGGAAGCCGATGTCGCCGAGCGTGAGCGGCGGATCCAGGCGGGGGTCGCCCACTACGCTGAGTCGCTGCCGGTCGAGTACCAGCCCGATGCCGAGTACCGGGAACTGTTCGACCGCGTGCTGGCTGACAGCGCGGACCGGCTGGCACTGGCCGTGGCCACAGTGGCCGAGCTCGTCGTCGCCGAACGTGGCGAGGACATCGTGCTGGTCTCGCTGGCCAGGGCGGGTACTCCGGTCGGGGTGCTCATGCGGCGCTGGTTGGCCAGCGGTGTCGGCAGGCCCAGCCTGACCGTGCCGCACTACGCGGTGTCGATCGTGCGTGATCGCGGTATCGATGCGGTGGCCTTGGATTACCTTGCCCATCACCATGATCCGTCCACAATCGTGTTCGTCGACGGCTGGACCGGCAAGGGCGCCATCACCCGCGAGCTCACCGAGGCGCTCGACGCCTATCACGCCGCCGGTGGCGCCCGGTTCAACGACGAGCTGGTTGTGCTCGCCGATCCCGGCAACTCCGTGCGCACCTATGGCACCCGCGACGACTTCCTGATCGCCTCGGCGTGCCTGAATTCCACGGTCTCCGGGCTGGTCTCGCGCACAGTCCTCAACGACACCCTGATCGGCCCCGGCGAATTCCACGGCGCGAAGTTCTACCGTGAGCTCGCCGACGCCGATGTCTCCAACCAGCTACTCGACGCGGTGACCGCCGCCTTCGAGACCATCCGCGATCAGGTGCCCGCCGCGGTCGCCGCGATCCGGGACTCCGATCGCACTCCCGACTGGTCGGGCTGGGCGTCGGTGGAGCGGGTGCGTGCCGAATATGGTGTCGCGACAGTGAATTTCGTGAAGCCGGGTGTCGGCGAGACCACCCGCGTGCTGCTGCGCCGGGTACCGTGGCGGGTGCTGGTTCGGGAAGCCGATGCTCCCGAGCACGCGCACATCCGCCTGCTCGCCGCGGCGCGCAATGTCCCGGTGGAGGTGGTCGGAGACCTGGCCTACTCCTGCATGGGCTTGATCAAGGAGCTGGATCAGTGACCGCCGACGCCCTATTCGCCACCGATCTCGATCGCACGATGATCTTCTCGCGCAACGGGCTCGGCGGCGCCGACGCCGTAGCGAAGCAGTGTGTGGAGTACTACGAGGGCGAGCCGCTGTCGTACATGACCACCACCGCCGTGGAACGGCTCGCCGCCCTCGCCGCGCTCGCGCCGGTCATCCCGACGACGACCCGCACGATCGAACAGTTCCAGCGGATCGACCTGCCCGGCGCGCCGTGGCGCTACGCCATCACCAGCAATGGCGGCAACATCCTGGTCGACGGCCTGCCCGACCCGACCTGGCGCACCGCGATCGACGATCAGGTGAAGGCCTCCGGCGCCACCCTCGCCGAGATCGGGGCCGAATGGCGCTCCCGCATCGACGATTCCTGGGTCACCAAGTACCGGGAGGCCGACGACCTGTTCTGCTACCTGGTCGTCCGGCCCGACGCGGTCCCGGAGGGGTTCCTCGCCGAATGGGACGCGTGGTGTCGTACGCAAGGCTGGTCGGCTTCGCAGCAGGGTCGCAAAATCTACACGATGCCCGACGCCGTCTGCAAGAGCCTGGCCGTCGCCGAAGTCCGTCGCCGCGTGGTGGAATCCGGTGAACTGTCCGAGGACGCGGAGCTGTTCACCGCGGGCGACGGCGCGCTGGACGCCCCGATGCTGACGGCGGCCGATGCGGCGATCCGCCCCCGGCACGGCGAACTCGAGGAGCTGAACTTCACCGGTCCGAACCTCACCGTCACCGAGTCGGCAGGCATCCTCGCGGGAGTGGAGATCCTGGAGTGGTTCCACGACGCCCTCGAGCGCGCCGCGCTGCCTGTGGGCGACGCCGCCTGAGAACCAAAACCCCGGGTGCCGCAGGTGCACCCGGGGGTCGTCGGTATCACGGCTGCGGGAACAGCCCCTTCGCCAGCACCGGCCACGACGTCTTGAGATCGTCCTGCCAGTAGCCCCATGAATGGGTACCGGTATCGCGGTAGACGAACGTACCGGGAATGCCGAGCTGATCCAGCCGCGCCTGCAGATTGTGCGAGGATACGAAGATCGCGCCCTCGATCAGCGCACCGAGAGCCACGGTCTTGGGCGTATCGGCGGGCTTCTCCATCCGGAACGGCCCACCGGGCTGATCGTGAATGCCCGGTATGCCGGTGCCGGTCGAGACGAAAAGATGCGTGCCACGCAGCTTTTCGGCGTTCACCAGCGGATCGTTGGCCACCCACAACGGCCCACCGACCGGCCCCCACATGTTCTCGGCATCACCGCCGCCGTACAGCTCGACGGTCAGCTTCACCGCCTGCTGTCCCGCCGGATCACTGACCTGAGTGAGCCCGCTGTAGACCGCCGCGCTACGGAACAGCCCCGGCTTGGCGATAGCCAGGTTCAGCACGGGGATGCCCGACATCGACAGGCCCGCAATTGCATTGACCCCATTGGTCCCCAGCGCCGCATCGATCAGCGGCGGCAGTTCCTCGGCGATATAGGTCTGCCACTTGTTCACCCCGAGCACGGGATCGGGCTTGACCCAGTCGGTGTAGAACGTCCACGCCCCGCCGATGATCTGCACGACATTGATGTCCTTGTCGGACAGGAAGTCCAGCGCATCGGTCCGCAGCTGCCACGAGGCGCGGTCCACCCCGCCACCCGCGCCGTTGAGCAGATACAGCGCCGGTTTCGGCGTAGAGACATCGGCCGGCCGCTGAACATCGACCGGGAACGTCTGATTCATCGCAGCCGAATGCACGTACAGCCGCAGATGCCGCGCATCGGTAACCTCCATCCGCTCGATGAAGGACCCATCCGGCGAGGTCACGGAACCGAGCGTGACACCGGGCGCGCTGGCAGGCGCCGCGGACACGGGGACGCCGGTGATGATCGTCGCGGTAACGGCGCCCAGCACCGCCGCCACGACCCATCGAATGCTGCGACGCTGCACTGCGCCCACTCCTCTGATCGAGCAACCGCCGACTCATACTCTCGGCGGCCCCCACCGTAACGGCACCCACGCGTCCGCCGTCAGCTTTTGGAGTGCATTTGTTTCAGAACTGGGTGGGCACAGTGCGCGCACGGGTCGACACAGCTAGGGCCTGTTTCGAAGTAGCGGGCCGCTCGTCCACACACGAGCCGCCCCCTGCCCATCGGTCACCGCGTTGCGCGTTCACTTTCGCGCAGATCGATCGCAATCGGCACCATCTTTGCGATTGGTGAATGCTCAGCGCATGTCCGCAGAACTATCGGCGACGTCGAAACAGGCCTGGGGCTGTTTCGACG
>NZ_JBHXMY010000119.1:0-7594 GCF_042720195.1 Nocardia sp. NPDC058497
GCCGGTGGGGATGTTGAGGCTGGAGATGTCCTCGTCGGAGATGTTGTCGAGGTGCTTGACCAGCGCGCGCAGGGAGTTGCCGTGGGCGGCGACCAGGACGGTCTTGCCGGTGCGCAGCTCCTGGGAGATGGTGTTCTCCCAGTACGGGATCATGCGGGCGACGACGTCCTTGAGGCATTCGGTCTTGGGGACCTCGATGCCCGCGTAGCGCGGGTCGCCTTCCTGGCTGTACTCGTTGTCGTCGGCGATCGGCGGCGGCGGGGTGTCGTAGCTGCGGCGCCACAGCATGAACTGGTCCTGGCCGTACTGCTCGCGGACCTGCTCCTTGTTCTTGCCCTGCAGGTCACCGTAGTGGCGCTCGTTGAGGCGCCAGTCGCGGATGACCGGGATCCACAGCCGGTCGGCGGCATCGAGCGCGTTGTTGGCGGTGCTGATCGCGCGACGCAGCAGCGAGGTGTAGACGATGTCGGGGAGAACGTCGTGCTCGGCGAGCAGCTCGCCCGCCCGCTTGCCCTCGGCGATGCCCTTGTCGGTCAGGTGCACATCCACCCAGCCGGTGAACAAGTTGAGGGCATTCCATTCGCTCTCGCCGTGGCGCAGTAGCACGAGGGTGTAGGTCATGGGGCCATTCTGGCATCAAGGCCTGGATCAGACCCACGCCACCTCGTCGAACCCGGCTTCGCACACCCCGTCGGAGCGCCGGTTCCCGCCGCTTCCACCGCGAGGACTCCCGCGCCGACGAGGGTCGCGCCGCCGGCCAGGGTCGACAGCTCCACCGTGAGCTCGCGCAGGAATTCCAGCCGCGCGTGCCGGGCGACGGCGGCCCGCAACGGCTCCCACAGCGGTGCGCCCGAGTGCGCGAAGCCGCCACCGATCACCACGCGGTCTATGTCGAGCAGAGCGGCCGCGGAGGAAATCGCCTGTCCGAGTGCGGTTCCCGCCCGGGCCATCGCGGCGGTCGCCACCGGGTCGCCCTGGTACGCCGCCGTGGCGAGCTCGGCGCCGGTCGCACCGGTCCACCCCCGCGCACGCGCCCAGCGCACCGATGACATCCCCCCGGCGACGGCCTCGACACACCCGGAGCCCCCGCAACTGCACGGCGTGTCGTCACCTGGCACGACGATATGCCCGATGTGCCCGCCATTGCCGGTGCGCCCGGCCAGCACGCGCCCGTCGGCGATGATGCCGCCGCCGACCCCGGACGACACCGTCAGCGCCAGCCCGTTGTCCACCCCGCGCAGCCCGCCGACGCGATGCTCGGCCAGCACCAGGCACGCGCCGTCGATCGCGAACCGCACCGCGGCCTCGGGGAACAGCGCCTGCACGTGGGCGACGATCGCGAACCCGTCGCGCCAGCGCGGCAGGTTCAGCGGCCTGGTCACCCCGGCCGGCACGTCGACCGGTCCGGCCGAACCGATGCCGACCGCGGTCACCGGTCTGTCGCCCGCCACAGCGAGCAGGAGTTCGCGGCAGACCGCCCACGGATCGTCGGCATCGGTAGCCGCCCGGCGCACCTCACGCAGCGTGTAGTCCGGATCGACCAGTCCCGCAGCGAATTTGGTCGCTCCGATGTCGAGTGCCAGTGCCGTCATCGCCCTCCTGTCCACCTGGTGCGTATCCACATCGTCGTCACGGCACGACGAGGCGCTTTCTCTGCCGGTCGATGTGAAAGATCACCGAATGTGGCACGCGACACTTTGACTACTGGTCGGTACATAAAGAGCCGATTCGTTAGATACTTCAACGCGGGTCGGGTCTTGTCAGTTGGGCAGCACTACTCTGATGAAGGATAGCTGTGTCGAAAATCGTTGTACTGGTGTTGAGTCTGCTGTGTGTGGGCTTCCTAGCCGCACCGGCGGGTGCGAACCCGTTGTATCCGACCCCGGATCCGGATCCGTTCTTCACGGCACCGAGTGACATCGGTGCGCTCGCGCCGGGCGATGTCGTGCGCACACGCCGGATCGACACCATGCTCTACCCCGGTACCGAGGGCTGGCAGGTCGCCTTCCGCTCCACCAACTCCGCGGGCAACGCGATCATGGGCATCACCACCGTGCTGATGCCGATCGGTGTGAAGAACCCGCCGCTGGTGTCCTACCAGGCGCTCATCAACTCGATCGGCACGCGCTGCAACCCGTCGAAGTCGCTGTTCAACGGCGAGCTGCAGGACGCGCCCGGCGCGATGCTGCCGATCGGGCGCGGCTGGGCGGTGTCGGTGCCGGACTACCTCGGCCCCACCGTCGCCTACGGCGCGGCGAAGATGAGCGGCATGGTCACCTTGGACAGCGTGCGGGCCGTCCAGAAGGTCGCCGAGCTGGGCCTCGGCACTTCGCCGGTCGCCTTGGCCGGGTACTCCGGTGGCGGCATGGCGACCGCATGGGCCGGTGCGCTGCAGCCGACCTACGCGCCGGAGATGAAGCTCGCGGCCGTGGTCGCCGGTGGTATCCCCGCCGACCTCGAATTGATGGCCGACGCCCTCGGTTTCGCGCCGCACCCCGGCTTCGGCCTGGCCTTCGCGGCCGCCATGGGTATCGAGCGCGAGTACCCGGAGCAGGTGCCGGTCTCGGATTCGCTCAACGAGCAAGGTCTGTGGTTCCGCGAATTCACCAAGGACGCGTGCCGCCGCTTCCTGCTCTTCCACGGCATCTTCCGCAACGCCGAGCAGATGGCCGCCTCCAAGGACCTGATGTCCAGCCAGGTTGCCCGCGGCGTCCTGCGTGAGAACAGCCTCGTGCACTTCACGGGAGCGCCCACCGCGCCCACCTACATCTGGCAGGGCAAGTACGACACCCTCACCCCGTACGGGCCGGTGGCCGAGTCGGTGGCCCACTTCTGCTCCCAGGGTGCGCCGATCCAGCTCGCCACGATCGAGATCTCCGAGCACATGACCGCCGCCGCGGCCGGTTTCATCGACGCGTGGAACTACGTCGAGTCCCGCTTCCGCAACGAACCGGTCCCGACGAACTGCTGAGGTGACACGGTGCTGGGCGCCCCTCGCCCAGCACCGGTTCAGACCTGGTCGGACTCGTCGATGAGGTGTTCGAAGGCGCGCAGGTTCTGGAGGGATTCGCCGCGGGCGACGCGCCATTTCCATTCCTTGCGGATGGATTCGGCGAAGCCGAGTTCGAGCAGCATGTTGAAGTCGGTGTCGACGGCTTCGAGGATCTGGCCGAAGACGCGGTCGAGTTCGTCGGCGGTGACCGACTCGGCGGACATGCGGCCGACGAGGTAGATGTCGCCGACGTTGTCGAGGGTGTAGGACACGCCGAAGAGGCGGCGGTTGCGGCGCAACAGGTACTTGTAGACGCCTTCGAAGTTCTCGTCGGGCTTGCGGCAGACGAACGATTCGATGCGAACGCCGTGCTTGCCGACGGTCAGCATCACCGTGGTCTTGAGCTTGCGTTCGCCGGGCAGGACGACGATGAAGGTGTCGTCGCTGTGGCGGGTGTATTCGATCTCGCGATCACGCAGCGTCTCGTCGATCACCTGCGATACGGCGCTCACCTGCGTACTCCCGTCCGGCGCCGCCACAGCGCCCGCGATCTGGCCTGGCTTGTCTCGCCCGCGTGCAGGTCGATCCGGCCGCGTTCGGCGCGGAATCCGGCCATCGCGGCAGCGTAACTGTCGAGCAGGCCCTCGGCGGTGTGCGCCCAGGAGAACCGGCTCGCGTGGTCGACGGCGGTGGCGCTCATCCGCGCCAGCCGGTCCGGGTCGTCGAGCAGGGCGGCGAGAGCGTCGGCCCAGTCGGGGGTGCGATGCCCGGGAACCAGCAGACCGGATTCGCGGTGCCGGACGGCGGTGCCGAGTCCGCCGACGTCGGCGGCGAGCACCGGGGTGCCGCTGGCCTGCGCCTCGATGGCGACCAGCCCGAAGGATTCGTTGTAGCTAGGCACGGCGACGACGTCGGCCGCCCGATACACCTGGACGAGCCGGTCGGCGGGCTGTGGCGGCAGGAAGGTGACCTGCTCGGTGATGCCGAGGTCGGCGGCCAGCTCGATGAGCGCGTCGGGCCTGGCCAGGCCGCTGCCGGACGGTCCGCCCACGATCAGCACCCGCAGCTTGCGGCTGGGATCGCGGTGGATCAGGTCCGCGGCGGCGCGGACAAGCACGTCGGGGGCCTTGAGCGGCTGGATGCGGCCGACGAAGGCGACGACCTGCTCGTCGGGACGGAGGCCGAGTTCGGCGCGGGCCGCGAGCTTGTCGCCGGGCCGGTAGCGGGACAGGTCGGCGCCGGGCGGCACCACATCGATGCGATCGAGCGAGGCGCCGTACAGGTCGACGAGCTGACGGGCCTCGTCCCCGGTGTTGCCGACGAGCCGATCGGCCTCGGCGATCACCTGCTTCTCCCCGATCACCCTGGTCTCGGGTTCGGGGGCGTCGCCCTCGGCGAGCGCGGCGTTCTTGACCGCGGCCAGCGTGTGGGCGGTGTGCACCAGCGGCACCCGCCAGCGGTCGCGGGCCAGCCAGCCGACCTGGCCGGAGAGCCAGTAGTGCGAGTGCACGAGGTCATAGTGGCCGGGCAGGTGACGCGCCTCCTGGCGCAGCACCTCGGCGGTGAAGGGACACAGCTGGGTGGGCAGGTCGTTCTTGTCCAGACCCTCGAACGGTCCGGCGACGACGTGGCGGACCAGCACACCCGGCCCGGCCTCGGCCACCGGCGGCAGATCCGACGACGTCGCCCTGGTGAAGATCTCCACCTCGGTGCCGCGTTTGGCGAGCTCGAGCGCGGTCTGCAGCACGTAGACGTTCATGCCGCCCGCATCGCCGGTTCCGGGCTGCGCCAGCGGTGACGTATGCACCGACAGCACCGCGATGCGGTGGGGCAAGAGATCCGGACGACGCTGACTCACACCCTCCAGTGTGCACGCCGCGACGCCGCCACCGACATCCCTACCGGGATCGGTGACGGTCGTCACAGAGTATTCGTGAGTGAGTTCACGCGGTGGCCGATACCGAGACTGCCCGATCGGCGCCGCCGCCGCGAGCGGTTTTTCGCCGTCACGGTCACCGCGCCAGCGCCGCCTCGAAGACCGGCCACGACTTGTGCAGGTCCTGCTCCCAGTAGCCCCACGAGTGGGTGCCGTTGGGCCGCAGATCCACCGTCGCGGGGATGCCGAGCGACTGGAGCCGGTCGCGCAGCTGCTGGGTGCACAGGTTGGTGACGGCCTCCAGCGTGGCACCGAAGATCAGCTGCAGCGGGTCGCTCTGGGTGGCGATGGTGTCGTACGGGCCGGGGATCCCGGTGCCGGAGGAGATGTAGACGTCGGTGCCGCGCAACGCTTCGGCGTGCAGGTAGGGGTCGTTGGCCGACCACTCGGGGTCGGTGGGCGGGCCCCACATATTGGCGGCATTGCCGAGCCTGCTGCCGACCACCGTGCGCACGATCGCCTGTCCCCTCGCGTCGCTGGTGCGCACACAGCCGCTGTAGGAGCCGATGGCCCGGTACAGGCCGGGTGCGGCGAGCGCGAGCTGGAACACCGAGGTCCCCGCCATCGACAGTCCCGCGATGGCGTTGGCGCCGGTGCCGCCGAACGCGGCGTCGATCACCGGCGGCAGTTCCTTGGTGAGGAAGGTGGTCCAGCGCGGCTTGCCGAGCACCGGATCGTCGGCCCGCCAGTCGGCGAAGTAGCTGCCCGCCCCGCCGAACGGGATCACCACATTGACCTGTTTGTCCTGGAAGAACTCGACCACATCGGTGCGATCGAGCCAGTTGCCGTCGCTGCCGCCGCCGACTCCGTTGAGCAGATACAGCGTCGGGGCGGGCTTGTCCGGGTCGGCGGCGCGCAGCACGCGCACCCGGGTGACGGTGTCCATCGCCGGCGAGTACACGCCCACATCGATCGTCTGATCTGGCTCCGTTCGCTGATCCTCGATCCGCGCCTGCTCGGCCCCCATCGCGGGCGATGCCATCCCCACGCCAACCAGCGCGGCGAGCACAACCACAACGATCCGAGCGCCCACTGCCCGACCAAACATCATCGAACTCCGATCTCGACGCCGAACCCTTCCTGCCGCGATCAAACGGCATTCCCGAACGCTACACAGGGATTCGCGAAAACATTGTGACGATTACCAGAAGACTTTCCGCCGCCCTGTGCAAACAAACCCACTAGGCATCGAGCACAATCACAGTCTTATCACATCAGCGTTAACGACGAGCGGATCAGCTGGTCACAGCCGCACAGAAAGGGGGCTTTACCTGTGCAAATGCCAACCCAGCTACCATCAGATTACCTGGTGCCGCATGCTCATGATGAGCACCACGCGGTCCGAATTGCCATCGATTCACCACTGAAATGCTCCGCCGAAACTGCGATCCAGCAGCGCTCGAGAGGACACGCCGCCAGTAGAAGTCCACAACGCGCCATGACGCCCATGTGTCACCTCCATGCCCGGCCGGAAGAAAGACCGTGCGATACAGGGCAGGCATCGCACTGCGCGCTCACCCCAGTTTCTGAAACATCGATAGTTCACAGAAGCCGGGGGTGAACTTCAGTCCAGCGCGTCGATGAAAGCGCTGACCTCGGCGAAGAAGCGCGGACGGTCCTCGATGAACAGCCCGTGCTGGGCGCCCTCCCACAGCGAGATGCGGGCGTCAGGGGCATTGTCGGCGATGTACCGACCGTTGGCGGCGGGCACGACCGGATCCTCGGTGCCGTGTAGGACCAGGACCGGGATGTCGAGCGCGCGCAGGGTTTCGGTGTTGTCGATGGTCCGGTAGAACAGCGCCTTGCGCACCGACGGCGTGGTGGCGAGGCTGGTGCCGAACAGGCGCTGGGCATCGACGCCCTTGTCCTCGCCGGGACCGGTATTGGCATTGCCGAACACGGAGAATCCGCGCACCGCGCGACCGGCGGCCTCGTCGAAGACGCCGGGAATCGCCTTCTCCATGGCCGGACCGGGCGCCGCACCCGGCACATTCGGGCCGATATTGGCGGGCGCGCCGCAGTAGATGGCGGCGGCGACGGCCGAGCTACCGTGCGTGGCCAGATAGTCGGTGGCCACGATGCCACCGTAGGACCAGCCGAGCAGCACCGCACCCGACTCGATGCCCTCGGCCGCCAGCACCGCGGCGACGTCGGCGCCCCACGCCTTCGGATCGTCGTAGCCCGCGCCGGGATCGTCGGAGTAACCGTGCCCGCGCAGGTCGACGGCGATCACGCGATACCGCTGCGCCAGATCGTCGGCCGCGGCGCCCCAGCACCGCAGATTGCCCGCCCAGCCGTGCAGCAGCACCAGGGGCCTGCCGGTCTCCGGGCCGCTCACCCGGTAGACGATCCTGGTTCCATCGGCACTGACAGCATCGCGAATAGCCATGCCGACAGGCTAGGCGACAGCGAATCGGCGGCGAATAGGATCACTGTCCATGAGCACTCGCACCGCCGTCGTCACCGGAGCCAGCTCGGGAATCGGTGAGGCCACCGCCCGGGAACTCGCGAAGCAGGGGTACCACGTCTACGTGGGCGCCCGGCGGTTCGACCGGGTGCGGCGGCTGGCCGAGGAGTTAGGCGGCACCGCCGTCGAAAAGGACATCACAACCCAGGTGTGGGTGGGCGCGTTCACCGACCCCAAAGACACGGTCGAAGTGCTGGTG
>NZ_JBHXMY010000119.1:7604-9899 GCF_042720195.1 Nocardia sp. NPDC058497
GCGGCACCCGGTGCGGCGCTGGCCCAGCGACGGTCCGGTGGCGGCTTCGGTGGCGCCTCCGCACCCCCGCCGGGGGGGGGGGGGGGGCGGGGTTTCGCGGGGCCCCGGCGCTCAAACACCAAAACCCCACCGTGTGGGGGGGGGGCGCTTACCCCCCCCCCCTCGACCGGGTCGACGTGCTGGTCAACAACGCGGGCGGCGCCAAGGGCATGGCCCCGGTCGCCGAGGCCGACCTCGACGACTGGCGCTGGATGTGGGAGACCAACGTGCTGGGCACCCTGCGCCTGACCAAGGCGCTGCTGCCGAAGCTGATCGCCTCCGGTGACAGCCTGATCGTCACCATCACCTCCATCGCCGCCTTCCACGCCTACCCGAACGGCTCGGGCTACACCTCCGCCAAGCACGCCCAGGCCGTGCTGCACCGCACGCTGCGCGATGAGCTGCTGGGTCAGCCGGTCCGCCTGACCGAGATCGCGCCGGGCGCGGTGGAGACGGAGTTCTCGCTGGTCCGCTTCGACGGTGACGCCGAGCGCGCGGCCAAGGTCTACGAGGGCATCGACCCGCTCTATGCCCAGGACATCGCCGAGATCGTCGGCTTCGTCGCCAGCCGGCCGCCGCACGTGAACCTCGACACGATCGTCGTCAAGCCCCGTGACCAGGCCGGGCCCGGCAGCTTCGCGCGGCGCTCCTGACCTGCGGCGTTCAATCCCCGGACCGGGCAACCGAATCCGGGGACCACGGCTGTCCGAGTGGCGGCCACGGCTCCCGGAACTGATACTGCGGAGGGTCGCGGTCGCGTAGCTATGAATTCGCTACTCCCTGGAACGGCCGATAACATCACCACGTTTGCCGATAGCCAGTCTGAGGAGTGCTCGACCGATGCGCAGTATCAAGTCCGTGTTCGACGGGTTCAAAGACTTCCTGATGCGCGGGAATGTCATCGACCTCGCGGTAGCGGTGGTCATGGGTACCGCGTTCACCGCGGTGGTCACCTCGTTCACCAAGGGGCTCGTCAACCCGCTGCTCGCGGTGTTCGGCTCGACCAACGAGCTGGGTCTGGGCGTTCAGCTGATCGCCGACAAGCCGGCGACCTTCATCGCGCTCGGCCCGATCATCACCGCGTTCATCGACTTCTTCATGGTCGCCGCGGTCCTGTACTTCGTGCTGATGCTGCCGATGAAGTCGCTGAAGAACAAGTTCGGCACCACCAAGTCCGCCGAGCCCACCGAGACCGAGCTGCTCATCGAGATCCGCGACCTGCTGGCCAAGCAGCAGGGGCTGAGCACCGAGCAGGCCGAGTCGCTGAGCAAGGAACGCGCCAGCGAGTCGGCCTAGCGGATACTTGCCCGTATGAGCGAACCACCGGACGGGCTACCGATCTATCGAGTGCTGACCGGCCCGGACGACGAGACGTTCTGCCGGCGGGTGAGCGCGGCGCTGGCCCTCGGCTACGAACTGCACGAGGGCCCCGCCGTCACCTTCGACGGTGCGAACGTCATCGTCGCCCAGGCCGTGGTGTGGCCGGCCGGGTAGCTATCGACCTCATGCGGGCGCGTCGACCCGGTCGCGGCGCGGCAACAGCAGCGCCGGGATCATCGCCAGCGCGATCATGACCGGGGCGATCCAGTAGGTGTGCTGGAAGGCCTCGGCCAAAGCCGGGGCCAATTCGGCACGCTGGGCAGGGTCCATCCCGTGCAGAGCCTGCAGCCCGCCGGTCACCGGGAGCAATGCGCCCAGCGTCACCGACGCCACCGCGGTGCCGATCGCCATCGCGGTGGTGCTGATCATGTTCAGCACCGTCGACCCGGCAGGCTGCTGTGCCCGGCTCAGCGGCCTGGTCGCGGTGGTGATCACCGGCATCATGGTGCCGCCGCCACCGGCACCCATCAGCAGCATGGTCAGGCCGAGCGCCCAGTACGGCGCGTCCGCGTCGAGCTGGAGCACGAACAGCACGAAACCGGTGAGCGCCACGGTGATCGACACCGGTAGGTAGCGACCGGGCGGAATCCGGTCGATCAACCGTCCCGCCACCTGCATCGTCGCGCCCGAGGCCAGCGCGAACGGAATGCCGAGAGCGCCTGCCACCAGCGCGGATTCACCGCGGACCACCTGGAAGTACAACGGCAGCAACAGCATCGAGCCGAAGTACCCGCTCGCGAACAGCGCCAGCAGCACGGCCGAGGTTCCGGTCGTGGGGGGGGGGGGGGGGGCGCGGAGCGGCCACCCGCGCCGGCCGCCACGGCCACCCCCCACCCCCACCCCCGAGATAGCGCGCCCCCCCCCCCCACCCCCCCC
>NZ_JBHXMY010000119.1:9909-13194 GCF_042720195.1 Nocardia sp. NPDC058497
GACAAACACCCCACCCGCGACAAACCTTTTTGATTTTGGTTGTGGGGGGGTGGTTTTTTTTTATAACACCCGGGCCCGACCCGCGACCGCAGCACGAACGCGACGATGAGCCCGGCGCCCGCCAGCAGCGGCACCAGCACCGACGGTGTCGCGAAGCCGGCGCTCTCCCCCGCCGCGGTCACGCCGTAGATCACCAGCGCGAGACCGGGCGACATCAGCAGCAGGCCGACGACATCGAGCGGACGCGGCGGCTCCGGGACGTCATCGGGCACCACCCGGGCGGCCAGCACCAGGACCAGCGCGCCCAGCGGCAGGTTCAGGAAGAACATCCACCGCCACGACACCTCGTCGATGAGATAGCCGCCGATCACCGGTCCCAGTAGCGGGCCGACCAGGATCGCCAGGCCGAGGGTGCTCATCAACCGGCCCAGCCGTTCCGGGCCCGCCGCGCGCAGCAGGATGGTCATGGCGACCGGCATCAGCAGGCCGCCGCTCGCGCCCTGCACCACCCGGAAGGCGATGAGCGACTCGATGTTCCAGGCGAGGCCGGCCAGGACCGAGCCGAAGACGAAGGCCGTGATCGCGGTCAGATACAGCCGTTTGGCGCCGAAGCGGCCGACCAGCCAGGCCGAGGTCGGCACCACGGCGCCCAGCGCCAGCGAGTAGCCGGTGGCCACCCACTGGATCGTGCTCAGTCCCGCGTCGAACTCGGCGGAGAGTTTGTTGATGGCGACGTTCACGATCGTCTGATCGAGGGTCGCCATGATCATGCCGACCACCAGCACCAGCGCGATGCGCATGGGGTGACGGGTGGCGGCGGGGGCTGTTGTCGTTGTGGTGAGCACGGCGGTCACTTCCCGTACGGGTGGGCGGCGCGGGCGGTGCGCAGGGCCTCGCCCCACCAGGTCAGCTGGTCGAGCAGGGTCGCGGCGGCGGTGTCGGCGCCCGCGACGTCGATCAGGTCGCCCGTGTTGTCGAACCGGCCCCACGGGTTGGGGAAGGCGACCGAGTCGCGCACGGTGACCGCGTGCAGTTCGGCGAACACCGGGCGCAGATGTTCCACGGCGCGCAGGCCGCCGGAGATGCCGCCGTAGGAGACGAAGCCGACCGGTTTGGCCTGCCATTCGGTGTGGTGGGCGTCGATCAGGTTCTTCAGGGTTCCGGGGTAGCTGTGGTTGTACTCCGGCGTCACCACGACGAACGCGTCCGCGCGGGCGAGTTTCCCGGTGGCCTCGGCCACGGACGGGTGCTCGGTGGCGGCGCCGAAGGTCGGCGGCAGTGCGACCTGGCCCGCGTCGACGACGTCGACTTCCATGGTGTCGCGCAGCCGCGCCTGCCGGACGAACCACTCCGCGACGGTGGGGCCGAATCGCCCTTCCCTGGTGCTGCCGATGACGACCGCGACCCGCAACGGGCGAATCGCAGTACCGGCGTGCTCAACCGTGGCGCTCATGCCTGCACCTCGCTGTCGCTCGGCTCCGGCATGACCGCCGAGGCGGCTGTGTTGATCGACCGCTCGCTGCGCTCGCTCATAAGTTCCTCCAGCTCGGTGGCGGCCACTCGGCCGCCGCTGCGCACAACGGTGCTACCTCAACCTTTCTTCAGGTCAAGCGGAAGCATTTCACCCCTTGACCGGAATACCCCCCATGGGTATATAGTTGCATCTATACGCAGATAAGCGACCATGCATGACCCAGGAGGGCCGACCACCATGACCACCTCACTGTTCGCCCACCGGGACTATCGCCTGCTGTTCACGGCGCAGGTCGCCGCCCTGTTCGGCACCGGTCTCACCACCGTCGCCCTCGGTCTGCTCGCCTACGAGCTGGCGGGCGGGAACGCCGCGATCGTGCTCGGCACCGCGCTGACGCTGAAGATGATCGCCTACGTCACCGTCGCGCCGATCGCGGGCGCGTACGCGGGCCGACTCCCCCGCAGGCAGTTCCTGATGGCGCTCAACGGCATTCGTGGCGCGATCGTGCTCGCCCTGCCGTTCGTCGACCAGATCTGGCAGATCTACGTACTGATCACCCTGTTGCAGATCGCGTCAGCGGCCTACACCCCCACCTTCCAGGCCGTCCTGCCGGACATCCTGCCCGACGAGCGCGACTACACGAAGGCACTCTCGGCCGCCCAGCTGGCCGCGACCATGGAGACGCTGCTCAGCCCGATGCTGGCCGCGCTGGCGCTCAGCGTGATCAGCTTCCACTGGCTCTTCGTCGGCACCGGTATCGGCTTCGTGATCTCGGTCGCCCTGGTCATGGCCGCGACCATCCCCAACGCGGTGGTCGGTGACGGTGCGATCGGCGAGCGGCTCGCCGCGGGCCTGCGGCTGTTCGCGGCCACCCCGCGCCTGCGTGGACTGCTCGGGCTGAACCTGGTGGTCGCGGCGGCGGGCTCGGTGGTCATGGTCAACACCGTGAACTACGCCCGCGACGTGCTCGGCGGCGACCAGTCCGGCGTCGCGCTGCTGCTGGCAGCGAATGGCTTCGGCACGATGCTCGTCGCCCTGACGCTGCCCAAGATCCTGGACCGGCGTGGTGAACGTCCGGTGATGCTCACCGGCGCGGCTGTCCTCGTCACCGGCCTGGCCGCCGCGATCACCCTGTCGACCGCGAGCATCGGCGACTGGAGCTGGGCCGCCGCCCTGGCCACCTGGGCCGTCATCGGCGCCGGCACCGGCCTTGTCCTCACCCCCACCGGCCGCGTCCTGCGCCGCTCGGCCCGCGCCGAGGACCGCCCCGCCCTCTTCGCCGCCCAGTTCTCGCTCTCGCACCTGGCCTGGCTGATCACCTACCCGATCACCGGCTGGCTGGCCACCACCGCGGGCTTCACCACCACCTGGATCACCCTGGCCGTCATCGCCGCCCTCGGCGTCGCCGCGGCGGTCCGCCTGTGGCCCCGCCAGGATCCCACCGAGATCACCCACATCCACGAGATCGGCACCGTCGACCCGGCCATCCTCACCGATGCGATCCAGGTAGGCCCCCGCCACTACCAGCACACCCACTCCTACGTGATCGACCGCGACCACCCCCGCTGGCCCAGCCGCACCCCTGCCCTGGTCTGACGCGCACCGCCTCGAAGACGCGCACCCCACACGCATTCAGCGTGCGGGGTGCGTTCGGCATCCGGACTATGGCCTGTTACGAAGTCCGCCTACTGCGCTGCGGGCATGCGCTGAGCATTCACCAAACCGCCCAAGGGCCCCCAAACCACCCCACGGCGGGGGGGGGTAAACACACCCCCGGGGACACCGCCGGGGGGGCCACCACCCCGGAAAAA
>NZ_JBHXMY010000120.1:0-12142 GCF_042720195.1 Nocardia sp. NPDC058497
TTGTGGTTGAAGAGCGGCTCTCACTGGGAGCACGCGGCGGCGGGGCGAGGCAGGGGGTTGTCGGGCCCAGACCACCTGGTGCGGGGGGGGGGGGCGGCGGGCGGCCCGCCCGCGCGGGGCGGAGGCGATCAGTAGCGGTCGACGGTGGGCGGCTGCGGGATCTCGAAGCCGGTGCCGGGGAAGGACTTCTCCAGCGCGGCCTTCCACGAACCGTCGGCGATCATCGCCTCGATCGCGTCGTTGACCTTGGTGCGCGCCTCGGTCTCGCCCTTCTTGATACCGATGCCGTAGTTCTCGGTGGTGAAGGGCTTGTTGACCAGCTTGTAGGAACCCGGCGACTGCGCGGCGTAGCCGGCCAGGATGACGTTGTCGGTGGTGACCGCGTCCATCGCGCCGCCACGCAGCGCCTCGATGCACAGCGAGTAGGTGTCGTAGGTCTGCAGCTGCGCCTGCGGGTACTTGTCCTTGATGTTCTGGGCCGGGGTGGAACCCTTCACCGAGCACACCTTCTTGCCCGCCAGCGAATCCGGGCCGGTGATGTCGGTGTTGTCGGCGCGCACCAGCAGATCCTGACCGGCGACGTAGTACGGTCCGGCGAAATCGACCTTCTCCTTGCGCTTGTCGGTGATCGAGTAGGTCGCGACGACGAGGTCGACCTGACCGTTCTCGAGCAGCGTCTCGCGCTGCGCCGACGGCGCTTCCTTGAAGGTGACGTTCTCCGGCTTCACACCCAGCTTGTCGGCGACGTACTTGGCCACCTCGACGTCGAAACCGCTGTAGGTGCCGTCGGTGTTGCGCAGGCCCAGGCCTGGCTGGTCGAACTTGATGCCGACGGTCAGCTTGCCTTCCTTGGCGTGGTCGAGCACCGACCCTTCGTCACCGCCGCCACAGCCCGCGGTGAGCGTGGCAGCCAATGCCAGTGCCGCGGCGCCGATTCCGACCCGCATCGCACGATTGATCCTCATCGAGTGTCCTTCTCCTGGTGATGTGGTGGGTGGGTCAGTGACTGAGAATTTTGCCGAGGAAGTCCTTGGCGCGGTCCGAGGAGGGCGCGGTGAAGAAGGTGTCGGGGGCGGTGTCCTCGACGACCTCGCCGTCGGCCATGAACAGCACCCGGTGCCCGGCGCGGCGGGCGAAACCCATCTCGTGGGTGACGACGAGCATCGTCATGCCCTCCTTGGCGAGGGAGACCATCACCTCGAGCACCTCGTTGACCATCTCCGGGTCCAGCGCCGAGGTCGGCTCGTCGAACAGCATCACCTTCGGGTCCATCGCCAGCGACCGGGCGATGGCGACGCGCTGCTGCTGGCCGCCCGACAGCTGAGCCGGGTACTTCTCGGCCTGGTTGGCGATGCCCACCCGGTCGAGCAGGGCGAGGGCCTGCTTGCGCGCCGCGTCCTTCTTGATGCCGCGCACCTTCAGCGGCGCCAGCATCACGTTCTCGAGAATCGTCTTGTGCGCGAACAGATTGAACGACTGGAACACCATGCCGACCTCGGCGCGCAGCGCGGCCAGCGCCTTGCCTTCGGCGGGCAGGGCGACACCGTCGATGGCGATCTCGCCGGAGTCGATCGGTTCGAGCCGGTTGATGGTGCGGCACAGGGTGGACTTCCCCGAACCCGAGGGGCCGAGGACGATCACGACCTGCCCGCGGGGGACTTCCAGGTTGATGTTGCGCAGAACGTGGAGGTCACCGAAGTGTTTGTCCACGTTGCGCATCGAGATCATCGGCGGCGCGCCAGCAGTGGCGGCGGCGGCGGCTTTCCCGGTCGCGGGTGCGGCGTCGTCGGTCATGGTCAGAAACCTTAGGCGTTCTTCGGAGATTTGCCCGGGTTTCCGTGACTCGCCGTCGCGGCACGCCGAAACGACACCGGCCGGTAACCTGCCGGTACCACGGGCGACTCCCGACCGCGACGCAGACCACATCGAGTGCGGCCCGTACCCTGGACGGGTGGATTCGAACGGACAGAACGCGACGGAGCGCGCGGCGACGCAGGCGCGCAGTTACGAGGTCCGCACCTTCGGCTGCCAGATGAACGTACACGACTCCGAACGCTTGTCCGGCCTGCTCGAAGACGCGGGCTATGTGAAGGCCGCG
The DNA here is from genome assembly GCF_042720195.1 of Nocardia sp. NPDC058497. NCBI lineage: Bacteria > Bacillati > Actinomycetota > Actinomycetes > Mycobacteriales > Nocardiaceae > Nocardia > Nocardia sp. NPDC058497. The sequence goes on from NZ_JBHXMY010000120.1 coordinate 2,099, forward strand.
CCCACCGACACCCCCGACCTGGTGGTGTTCAACACCTGCGCGGTGCGCGAGAACGCCGACAACAAGCTCTACGGCACCCTGGGCCATCTGGCGCCGGTGAAGCAGGGCCGTCCCGGCATGCAGATCGCCGTCGGCGGCTGCCTGGCGCAGAAGGACCGCGAGACGGTCGTGCGCAAGGCGCCGTGGGTCGACGTGGTGTTCGGCACGCACAACATCGGTTCGCTGCCGGTGCTGCTCGAGCGGGCTCGGCACAACGAAGAAGCTCAGGTCGAGATCCTCGAATCGCTCGAGGCCTTCCCGTCCACGCTGCCCGCCAAGCGGGAGTCGGCGTACGCGGGCTGGGTGTCGATCTCGGTGGGCTGCAACAACACCTGCACCTTCTGCATCGTGCCCGCGCTGCGTGGCAAGGAGGTCGACCGCCGCCCCGGTGACGTGCTCGCCGAGGTGCAGGCACTGGTCGACCAGGGCGTGCTCGAGGTGACGTTGCTCGGCCAGAACGTCAACTCCTACGGCGTGAACTTCGTCGACCCGGAGCAGCCGCGCGATCGTGGCGCCTTCGCCCAGCTGTTGCGCGCGACCGGGCAGATCGAGGGCCTCGAGCGGGTGCGGTTCACCTCGCCGCATCCGGCCGAGTTCACCGACGATGTCATCGAGGCGATGGCGCAGACCCCCACCGTCTGCCCGCAGCTGCACATGCCGCTGCAGTCCGGCTCCGACCGGGTGCTCAAGGCGATGCGCCGTTCCTACCGCAAGGAGCGTTTCCTCGGCATCATCGAGAAGGTGCGCGCCGCGATGCCGCACGCCTCGATCACCACCGACATCATCGTCGGCTTTCCCGGCGAGACCGAGGAGGACTTCCAGGAGACCCTCGACGTCGTCCGCCGGGCGCGGTTCACCAGCGCCTACACCTTCCAGTACTCCAAGCGGCCCGGCACGCCCGCCGCCGAACTGCCCGACCAGCTGCCCAAGGCGGTCGTGCAGGAACGCTACGACCGGCTGATCGCGCTGCAGGAGCAGATGTCGCTGGAGGCCAACCAGGCGCTGATCGGCACCGAGGTGGAGCTGCTCGTCGCCGAGGGCGCGGGCAAGAAGAACGCGGTCACCGCCCGGATGAGCGGTCGCGCGCGCGACGGCAGGTTGGTGCACTTCCGGCCCGGCGCCGACGCGGGGATCCGGCCGGGCGACATCGTCACCGTGGACATCACCGAGGCGGCGCCGCATCACCTGATCGCCGACGGTGTGGTCAAGTCGCACCGGCGCACCAGGGCGGGCGACGCGCACGAGCGTGGCGTCACGCCCAAGACCGAGCCGATCGGTGTCGGCCTCGGTCTGCCGCGGATCGGCGCTCCGGTCGTCGAGCCGGTGGTCGACGGCTGCTCGACCGGGTGTTCGGCGTGAACGGTTCGGACGAACCCGAACCTACTACCGGTCGTAGTGGGTCGGGTGACGGCGACTCATCCGGGGATGGCACAGTAGAGCCCGGCGCACACGAGCCCAGCAACGATCAGCCTGCGGACAGGAGTGACGACGCGGTGAACCGGGTGGACGACAAGGAATTCGAACAGTTCCGCGACGAACTCGACGCGGTGGAACGCCGCATCGCCGGCGAGATCGATCCCGGCGCACGGGCGCTGGTCGTGGCGGGCGCGGTCTTCGCGCTGCTGATCTCGCTGGTGCTGCCGACCGCGGGCACCGCGCGCGGCTTCGACGTGCTGCTCGATACCGACGCCGCGGGCGTCGAGCACATCGGCCTGCCGTCGCGGATCTTCGTCTGGCTGGTCATCGTCTTCGGTGTCGGCTTCTCGTTGCTGGCACTGACCACCCGCCGCTGGGTGCTGGCCTGGCTGGCCTGCGCTGGCTCGGCCGTCGGCAGTGTGTTCGGCGTGCTGTCGATCTGGCACCGCCAGACTCCCGGGCTGGGCAACTACGAGGGCGCGGGCCCCGGCATCGGCCTGATCCTGGGCACCATCGCGATCATGGTGCTCACCTTCCACTGGGTTCGCGTCGTCTGGAGCCGCACCGCCGTGCAGCTCGCCGCCGAAGAGCAGCGCCGCAACGCCGCCCGCGAAGCCGAGGACCGCGACCGCAAGCGCCTCACTGGCGAATAGAAGTAGATCCGCCGATCAGCGGCAACTGATTTCGTCAGTACATCGGTAACTCGCCGGGTACGCCCAGAACTATCGGCGCACTCCGGCGAGCCCGGTTGCCAGCCCGGCCCGCTCCCCACGACCGGCAAAAGTCGCGGGGAGGCGGTCACAGATTGCTGACGGCGCCCTCGGCGGCCTCGGCCCACTCACGCCACTGCTTGGCTTGTTCCAGGGCCTTCTCCGCGTCGCGCTTCTTGCCCGCCGCGGTGGCCTTGGCGGCCTGCTCCTCGAACTGGGCGACCCGCTCGCGGAACTGCGCGGCACGGGCGACGGCCTCCGGGTCGGTGCGGCGCCACTGCTGGTCGGCGGCGTCGCGCACGCGCTTCTCGATGGCGCGCAGCTTGCCTTCCAGCTCCTGCATGCGCTCGCGCGGCACCTTGCCGATGGCGTCCCACTTGTCCTGCAGTTCGCGCAGCGCGTTGCGGGCGGCGTCGAGTCCGGCGGCCGGGTCGATGTGCTCGTAGGCGCGCAGCAGTTCCTGCTTGGCGGTGGCGTTGTGCTCGAACTCGGCGTCGCGCTCGGAGACCACAGCGTTGCGGGCGGCGAAGAACACGTCCTGGGCGCTCTTGAACCGGCGCCACAGTGCCTCGTCGGCCTCGCGTGGCGCGCGGCCGGCGGCCTTCCACTCGGTGAGCAGATCGCGGAACACCGCGGCGGTGCCGGTCCAGTCGGTGGACCCGGACAGCTCCTCGGCGCGCACGCACAGCTCTTCCTTGCGGGTCTTCGCCGAGGCGCGTTCCCGGTCGAGCTCGGCGAAGTGGGCGCCGCGGCGGCGGTTGAACGCCTCGCGGGCCTTGGAGTACCGCTTCCACAGCGCGTCGTCGACCTTGCGGTCGACCCCGCGGATGGACTTCCACTCGTCGAGGATCTCGCGCAGCCGGTCGCCCGCGTGCTTCCACTGGGTGGACTCGGCGGCGATCTGCTCGGCCTCGGCGGCGAGGGCTTCCTTGCGCTCGGTGTGCTCGTGCCGGGCGCGCTCCTTCTCCTCCTTGGCGTGTGCGGCGGCTTCCTCGGAGTGCTCGGTGATGGCCTGCAGGCGCGTGGCCAGACCGTCGATGTCGCCGATCACGGCCGCGGTGGGCAGCGTCTCGGCGATCGCGAGGGCGGCGGCCTTGGTCTTGCGGGCGTCGGCGCCGGCGGCCAGCCTGGCCTCGAGCAGCGCGACCTCGGTCGCCAGGTCGTCGAAGCGGCGGCCGAAGTGCTCGAGCCCCTCGGCGGCGTCGCCCGCCTGCCAGGAGCCGATGACGCGCTCACCGTCGGCGGTCTTCACCCAGGCGGTGCCGTCCTCGTCGACGCGGCCCCACTTGCTCGGGTCGGTGACGGTCGGCACGACGACGGCGTGCGGATGGGGTTGATCGGGTCCCGGCGCCGGTTTCACGGCGTGCGGCTTCGGCGGACGCGGAGACTTTCCGCCGGGCTTGGGGGTAGCGGAGGGTCGCGGGCCCGGACCGGGGGTGGGCTTCGCGGTTCCGTTGCTGTCGGTCATTGCTCTCCGTCCCTGCCGCGCGTCACGGCTGCCTGGTTACGCCCTAGCACATCCCATTGAACCCGGTTCGAGCCGAGGAAACCATCGATCCCAGGGATCGGATGCCGGATTTCCTGGGATTTCGTCCCGGACGACGTGGGTAGTCGCACCTGAAAACACTAGCAATCTCGGCGCGCATCACCGCGCCGGACACTCGCAGACCGCAGCCGGGTCGCGGTGCGGCGGGTGCCGGGCCGCCCACGCGGTACGGCTACGGTTACGGCGTGTTCTCGATAGCGGCCCTGGTCCCGTCGCCGCCGATGCTGGTGCCCGAACTGTGCGGGCGTCCCGTCGCGTCCGGCGGCGATCCCGACGACCCGATCGCGGTGCTGCGCGCCGCGGCACTCGACGCCGCGTCCACACTCGCCGCGTCCGCCGACCGGTGGACCGTCGTCGGCGTCGGCGCCCACGACCAGAACTTCCCGCCCACGACCAGAGGGACGTTCCGTGGTTTCGGCGCCGACGTGGTCGTCGGCCTCGCCCCCGCGGGCGAGAAGCCGGGCCCAGCAGACGCCCAGCTTCCCCTGCCCGTGCTGGTCGCCGGATGGTTGCGCGAGCAGGTGGCGCCGGGGATCTCGGTGCGCGCGCGGCTGCTCGCCGCCGACGCGTCACCGTCGGACTGCGCGCGCGCCGGCTCTGTGTTGCGGGCCGAACTCGACGCCGATCCGGCGCCGCACGCGGTGCTCGTCGTCGCCGACGGCGCGGCGACGCTGACAGTCACGGCGCCCGGCTATCTGGACGAGCGGGCGGCGCCGGTGCAGCAGGCCCTCGACACCGCGCTGCGATCCGGCTCGCGGTCCGGACTGGCCGTGCTCGACCCCGCGCTGTGCGCCGAACTGCTGCTCGACGGACGCGCCGCCTACCAGGTACTCGGCGGTCTGTTCGCCGACGATCCGGCCGATCCGCGGGTGCGTACCCTCTACCAGGGCGCACCCTATGGCGTCGGCTACGACGTGAGCGTGTGGCAACCGTGTGGACAGGAAGGTATCGACGAGTGACGAGCAGGCCAGGGCGCCCGATCGCGGTCGTCGGCCCCACCGCCACCGGGAAATCCGATCTCGCGCTCGATCTCGCCGAACGGCTCGGCGGCGAGATCGTCAATATCGACGCGATGCAGCTCTATCGCGGGATGGACGTCGGCACCGCGAAACTGCCGCCCGACCAGCGTCGCGGTATCCCGCACCACCTGCTCGACGTCCTCGATGTCACCGAGACCGCGACGGTCGCCGCCTATCAGAGCGCCGCGAGCGCGATCGTCGAGGACATCATGGCCCGCGGACTCGTCCCGGTGATCGTGGGCGGCTCGATGATGTACGTGCAGGCGCTGCTCGACCAGTGGGATTTCCCGGCCACCGACCCGCAGGTCCGCGCGCGCTGGGAGGCGCTGCTCGCCGAGGGCGGGGTGCACGCGGTGCACGCCGCGCTGAAGGAAGCCGACCCGGTCGCGGCGTCGACCATCCTGCCCACCGATGGCAGGCGGATGGTGCGCGCGCTCGAGGTCGTCGAGCTGACCGGGCAGCCTTTCGCCGCCTCGGCGCCGACGATCGGCACGCCACGCTGGGACACCACCATCCTCGGCGTCGACCGGGAGACCGCGGCCCTGGACGCCCGGATCGAGGCACGCACCGCCCTCATGTTCGACACCGGCCTGGTCGAGGAGGTGCGCGGCCTGATCGAACTCGGGCTGCGTGAGGGCCAGACCGCCCGCCGCGCGATCGGCTACGCCCAGGTGCTGGCCTATCTCGACGGCGAATACGACCTCGCCCACGCCCGTGAGCGCACCCTGATCGGCACCCGCCGGTATGTGCGCAGGCAGCGGTCGTGGTTCCGCCGCGATCCCAGGGTGGCCTGGGTCGACGGCGCCGACCCCGAGCTCGCCGCGACCGCGCTGGCCCTGCTCTCCCAGCACCACCCAGACCCGACAGGACGGACAGCGCAGTGACGCGTCGAGTGAGTACCCGCAACGCCTCGGTGCAGGTGTGGCAGGCCTACCTCAACAACCGGACGAAACGTCATCGTGACGGCCGGTTCCTCGTGCAGGGCGTGCGCCCGATCACCCAGGCGCTGGCCAACGACTGGCCGCTGGAAACCCTGCTCTACCGGCTCGGCACCCCCGAGCTGTCGAGCTGGGCGCGCGAGGTGCTCGACACCGCCGACGTGCCGCAGGTCGGGCTGGTACCCGAGCTCATGGCCGAGCTGGGGGAGAAGGCGGCGAGCGTGCCGGAGATCGTCGCGGTCGCGGTGTCCCAGCAGCCCGACCTGGCCGACTACGCGCCCGGCGAACCGGGGGAGGACGCGCCGGTCGTCGTCGTGTTCGACCGCCCGAACTCGCCGGGCAACCTCGGCACGCTGATCCGGTCCGCCGACGCCTTCGGCGCGTCCGCCGTGATCGTCACCGGCCACGGCGCCGACCAGTTCGATCCGCAGGCCGTGCGCGCCTCCACCGGTTCGCTGTTCGCCGTCCCGGTGCTGCGTGCCGCCGGACCCGCGCAGGTCCTCGAATTCCGGGACCGCCAGGTGGCGCGCGGCATCCCCACGCGCATCGTCGGCACCGACGAGGACGCGCCGAGCACCATCTACGACTACGACTTCACCGAGGCCACGATCCTGGTCGTCGGCAACGAGACCACCGGGATGAGTTCGGCCTGGGCCGAGGCGTGCGACGACCTGGTCACCATCCCGATGGGCGGCACCGCCAGCTCGCTGGGCGCGCCGTCGGCGGGCGCGATCAGCCTCTACGAGATCGCCCGCCAGCGGCGCACCTTCGCCCGGTAGCGCGGCACTCGGCGGCGAAGAGGACAATGACGACCGTGTCCGACATCGAATTCAGCAAGGGCAACGGCACCCAGAACGATTTCGTCGTGCTGCCCGACCCGCAGGTCCGGCTCGACCTGACCGCCGACCGCGTCGCCGCGCTGTGTGATCGGCAGCGTGGCCTCGGCGCCGACGGCGTGCTGCGCGTCGCCAAGACCGGCGCGCTCGTCGACGCGGGGGTGCTCGAGGCGCTGCCCGACGGCGTCGGCCGTGACGACTGGTTCATGGACTACCGCAATGCCGACGGCTCGATCGCCGAGATGTGCGGCAACGGCGTGCGGGTGTTCGCGCACTACCTGAACGCGTCCGGGATGGAATCGCGCACCGAGTACGTCGTCGGCAGCCGCGCGGGCGCCCGGCCCGTCGTGGTGCACGCGGCGGGACCGGTCGAGGGCGAGGTCACCGTCGACATGGGTGTCGTGCGTGAACTCGGCCCGTCCACCGCGACCCTGGGCGGCTGGGCGCTGCCGGGGATCGGCATCGATGTCGGCAATCCGCATCTGGCCTGCGTCGACGAGGGACTCACGGCCGACACGCTGGCCAAGCTCGACCTGGCCGTCTCGCCCGGCTTCGATCCCGACCTGTTCCCGCACGGGGTCAATGTCGAGATCCTCACCGCGCTGGGTCCCGACAATGCCGTCGACATGCGCGTCTACGAACGCGGCGTCGGCGAAACACGGTCCTGCGGAACGGGAACCGTCGCTGCCGCGGCCGCGGCACTGACCGCCACCGGTGTCGCGGTCGGCACCGGTTCCGGCGAGGTGACGGTGCGGGTACCCGGCGGTCAGGTGCTGGTCACCATCGACCAGGGCCGGGCCTGGCTGCGCGGTCCGTCGGTGCTGCTGGCCTCCGGCACGCTGTCGCGGGACTGGTGGGACGCGCAGTAGCCGGATAACCGGATGCGCGCTGTCACCGTGACGTGGCAGCATAGAAGGCGTATGACGAAATCGAAACCCCCCACCGAGCCCACCTCGGCCGAGCACACCACCGCGGCCGATCCCGACGTGGCCGCCGACCGCGGCGACGTCGACGACGCGCTTGCCCGCCACGCGGCCCGCATGCAGCGTCCCGGCTGGGCGCCCGAACCCACCGTCGGCGAGATGCAGCTCGACGAGCGCTCCTCGCTGCGCCGTGTCGCCGGGCTGTCCACCGAACTCACCGACATCACCGAGGTCGAATACCGGCAGCTGCGCCTGGAACGGGTCGTGCTGGTCGGTGTGTGGACCACCGGCAGCTCCGCCCAGGCCGAGGCGAGCATGGTCGAGCTGGCCGCCCTCGCCGAGACGGCGGGCTCGGAGGTCCTCGAAGGCCTGATCCAGCGCCGCGACAAGCCGGACCCGGCCACCTACATCGGCTCCGGCAAGGCCGAGGAACTGCGCACTGTGGTCCTCGACACCGGTGCCGACACCGTGATCTGCGACGGTGAACTCACCCCGGCGCAGCTGACCGCGCTGGAGAAGGTCGTCAAGGTCAAGGTCATCGACCGCACCGCGCTGATCCTCGACATCTTCGCCCAGCACGCCACCTCCCGCGAGGGCAAGGCCCAGGTCGCGCTCGCGCAGATGGAATACATGCTGCCGCGGCTGCGTGGCTGGGGTGAGTCGATGTCCCGGCAGGCCGGTGGCCGCGCGGGCGGCAACGGTGGTGGCGTGGGTCTGCGTGGTCCCGGTGAGACCAAGATCGAGACCGACCGCCGCCGCATCCGCGAGCGGATGGCCAAGCTGCGCCGCGAGATCCGGGAGATGAAGACCGCCCGCGACACCATGCGCGCCCGTCGCGCAGGCAGCGGCGTCCCCGCGATCGCCATCGTCGGCTACACCAACGCGGGCAAGTCCAGCCTGATGAACGCGCTCACCGGGGCCGGCCTGCTGGTGCAGGACGCGCTGTTCGCCACCCTGGATCCGACCACCCGCAGGGCCGCGCTCGACGACGGCCGCGAAATGGTGTTCACCGACACCGTCGGCTTCGTCCGCCACCTGCCGACCCAGCTGGTCGAGGCGTTCCGCTCGACGCTGGAAGAGGTCACCGGCGCCGACCTGCTGCTGCATGTCGTCGACGGCTCCGATCCGCTGCCGCTCGAACAGATCAGGGCGGTCCGCGAGGTGATCACCGATGTGATCAAGGAGCAGGGCACCGCCGCACCGCCGGAACTGCTGGTGGTCAACAAGATCGACGCGGCCGACCCGAACGAGCTCACCCGGCTGCGCGGGCTGCTGCCCGACGCGGCCTTCGTCTCCGCGCAGACCGGCGCCGGGGTGGCGGAGTTGCGCGAGCGGCTCTCCGAGGTGCTCGGCGGGCTCGATGTCGACATCAGCGTGCTGCTGCCCTACAGCCGCGGCGATCTGCTCGCGCGCATCCACGCCGACGGCCGGATCATCTCCGCCGAGCACGAGGAAGGCGGCACCCGGGTCAGGGCGCGCGTGCCCCAGGCACTGGCCGCCCCCCTGTCGGAATACGCCCATTCGGGGCCGGCCGAAGTCGTTCCGAGCTGATCCGATCAGCCGGGTTTGCCGCGGGGTAGCGGCCAACATTGATGCGACACAGCCATTTTCGGGCGCTATGGTCGATTGTCGACAGCAGGAGGGTGTTATGTCGAATGACCAGTGGGGTCCAGAGATAGTGAACGAGAACAGGGCGGTATCGGTCGAGCAGGGCGACCGGATCCTCTCCGACAACGCGCCGTTGAACCCGAGGCCGAGCGAGTGGGAGATCCGTGCGTTCGAGGCGGTGTTCGCGCCGGTGACCGCGTGGGCGAGCCCGCGGTTCTACGGCTTGGACAACATTCCGGCCGAGGGCCCGGTGCTCATCGTGGCCAACCACAACCTGCTCGGCGGGATCGATGCGCCGCTGCTGATGCCGGCGATCCTGCGGGAACGCGGGCGGCTGGTGCGCGGGCTGGCCGAGCATGTGCTGATGGTGCCGGGCGTGCGCCAGCTCCTGCACCGCTTCGGCGCGGTGCGCGGGACGCGCAACAACTGCCTGGCGCTGCTCGAGCAGGGTGAAGCGGTGGTCGTGTTCCCCGGTGGCGGCCGGGAGGCGATCCGCCGCAAGGGCGAGAAGTACGTGCTCAAGTGGGAGGGCCGGACCGGGTTCGCGCGGATGGCGATCCAGGCTGGGGTGCCGATCGTGCCGCTGGCGATGATCGGCGTCGACGACGCGTTCGACATCGTCTTCGACGGTCAGCATCCGGTGATGCGCCCGCTGCGCTGGACGTGCAGCCTGCTCGGCATCAACCCCGAGCTGAACCCGCCGATGGTCAAGGGCATCGGCCCCACGCCGCTGCCGCGACCGGAGCGGTTCTACTACTCCGCGGGCGCGCCGATCGACCCGACGCCGTGGCTCGAGGCCGAGGATCTCGATGCCGCGGCCGCCGATCTGCGCGATGTGGTCCGCAAGGGCCTCGAGGAGGAACTGCAGTTCCTGTTCACCGAACGCGACCGCGATTCCGGCCGCACCCTGGTCGGCCGCCTGCGCGGCGCCCTGCCGTTCTGAGCCGGTTCGGGGCCGCGGCATGACCCCGGCGCCGCCCCCGGTAACCCCAAAAAGGTCCCCAATCGC
>NZ_JBHXMY010000120.1:12152-13121 GCF_042720195.1 Nocardia sp. NPDC058497
GCAACTCCGCCCCCCCCGCGCGGCCCCGCGCGCGCCCCGCGGTGCCGGTGCGCGGCGTCTGGGCGCCGGGCACCCCCCGGGGCCCCGACCGCGTTACCCGCTATACGGACCCAAGTCCGGATAACGGAAGGCGGCGATGATGGTGACGGCCCAGGTTCAGGTGGTGCCCGGCGCGGACCGCGCGCACTGGTGGAACGAGTGGCTCGACTCGCGGCAGTCGTTCCCGGCGACCGGCAACTTCGCGCTCGAGGACCATGCGCATGGTCTGCTCCTAGCGCACAACGAGGACACCGTCGGCCCGGGCGAGGGCTTCGACACCGCGCCTGACCGCCGCCGGCGGCCACCGCGTCACCGCGCTGACCGCCGCCGAGCTGCTGATCTGGGAGATGGACGTGTCCGTGCGCCGCTGAGCGCGATGCTCAGATCTTGCGGATGACGGTGACGACCTTGCCGAGGATTTGCGCGTCGTTGCCCGGGATCGGTTCGAAGTGCGGGTTGTGTGGCATCAGCCACACGTCCTTACCGGTGCGCTTGAACGTCTTCACGGTCGCTTCGCCGTCGATCATGGCGGCCACGATGTCGCCGCCCTCGGCGACGTTCTGCTGCCGGACCACGACCCAGTCGCCGTCGCAGATGGCCGCGTCGACCATCGACTGGCCGACGACTTTCAACAGGAACAGGGAACCGTCGCCGACGAGCTCGCGGGGCAGCGGGAAGACGTCTTCCACGGCCTGCTCGGCCAGGATCGGCCCACCGGCGGCGATCCGGCCCAGGACCGGGACGAAGGTCGGTGTCGGCCGGTTCGCGTCGACGTCGTCGGCCGGTTCGGCGGGCAGCGTGGTCACCGAGCGGACCGCCTCGTCGAGACCGCGGACGTTCACCGCGCGCGGGCGATTCGGGTCGCGGCGCAGATAGCCCTTGCGCTCGAGCGCCCGGAGCTGATGGGCCACCGAGGAGGTGGAGGTGAGC
>NZ_JBHXMY010000121.1:0-12912 GCF_042720195.1 Nocardia sp. NPDC058497
GACGCCGAATACCAACCACGCCGGGCTGTACGTCGCGTTGCAGCGCGGCTACTTCGCCGACGCCGGTTTGGATGTGCGGGTCCTGCCGTACAACAACACCTCGGTCGACACGATGGTCGATGCCGGAAACGCGGAATTCGGGATCAGTACCCACAATTCGTCGACCTTCGCCCGCGCGTCGGGTGCGCAGGTCAAGTCGGTGCTCGCCCCGCTGCAGCACTGGGCGACGGGCATCGGGGTGCGCGCCGATCGCGCCGACCTCGCGAGCCCGAAGAACCTCGACGGCAAGACCTACGCCGGTTTCGGCGACCCGGGCGAGCGGGAGGCACTCCAGCAGGTCATCCGCAACGACGGTGGCACCGGCGATTTCACCTCGGTGGTGCTGGGTTCGTCGGCCTACGAAGCGGTCTACTCCGGCAAGGCGGATTTCACCGTCGCGTATCTGGCGTGGGAAGGGATCGAGGCCGAACACCACGGCACCCCGATGCGGTACTTCCGGTACACCGACTTCGGTTTTCCGGACGCCTACGCGATCGTGATCGACGCCAACGAGGGCTGGCTGGCCGAGAACCCGGACCGCGCCGCGAAATTCGTGCAGGCGCTGCAACGCGGCTACCAGTTCGCCGCGGACAATCCGGACGCGGCGGCCCAGGATCTCATCAATGCCAATCCGGGCGCGTTCACCGACGAGGCGCTGGTCTTCGAAAGTCAGCGCATGCTGGCCGCGCAGTTCATGAAGGACGCCGAGGGCAAGGTAGGCACCCAGACGGTGCAGCAGTGGTCGGCGAATTCCGGCTTCCTGTACCGGGGCGGTCTGCTGACCGGCCCCGACGGAAAGCCGCTGACCACCGAACCCGACTGGTCGACATATTTCACCAATGAGTACCTCGTCAACCGGTGAGCTGTCCGTAGCCGCGGGGCCCCTGGGTGCCCCCCGCGCCGGCCGCGGGGGGGCGGGGGGGGGCGGGGTGCGGGGGGGGGCCGGGGTGGGGGGCCCGGGGGGGGCGCGGGGGCGGGCCCCCGCCCGCGGCAACCAGCTCCCGGCGCCGCTCGGGCCCGATCAACCGGCGATCGCGATAGGTGAGCGCTCCTTCGAGGGCCCAGAGCATCTCCAGGTCCAGGCCTTTCACCTCGGCCGCGCGCAGTCGCCGGTAGGTTTCGACGGCGCCGAGTTCGGTGAGATCGTCCAGCGAATGCACGTCGGCGTGCGCGAGCATCTGTGCGGCGGCGCGGCCGAGTTCGACACCGCGTCCGTAGTACTCGCGAATTCTCAAGTGCGCGTCGCCCCGAACCGATTCCGCCTCGCTCCAGACGGCGGCACGTAAGTCGTCCGGGTCCGACGGTATTTCGTCGCGGGCGAGGACTCGGGCGCGCGCCTGCCGGGCGACGCCGACCATCGGGCTAAATGCGCGAAAGATCTGGATCTCGCCGTCGTGGCCGCGATTCCCTTCGTCCAGATACACGTGATCGGACCCGTATCCCGCGGAATCGAGCCGCGCCGCGCCGATCGCCCACGCTCGGCAGTCGTCGGGCGTCCGCGGGGTGAGAACAAGCGTTCCGCGCCGGCGAACGGTGTCGCCCTGCGTTCTTCGATAGCGCTCCCGGGTCGCCCAGCTGTCGAACGCCCTAGGTTCCAGCGTTCGGTCCAGCCCGAAGGACCGCCACGGCACAGTCCCCTCCGGATTCCCCCTCCGCGCCCGCTGGCTCAATGCCGTAGCGGCCTGATCGTCGAACCGGGTGGTCCATCCCGGCACCAGCACGATGGGATCGGCGGGATCCGCATCGAAGGGCGTCGGCAGCAGAAACTCCCTATCGATCAGCACCACGGTTCCAGGTCGAGCCTGATACGAAAGCCCCCACAACAGCCGGGCCAGCAACCGCGCCCCATAGTCGTCCGACAACACGTGCCACGTGTCATGAAACCGATTCGTACTGAACCGAGCCCGCGTTCCCGGCCGCGGTGTGATCACCGTCCGCACACCACGAACTCCCCGCACCGCATACCGGTGCAGTTTCATGCCATCCCCGATGGACCGGGCATTACCCGGGCGCTGTCTTTTCATCTCCCTAAGCAGGCCACACCGTCTGACCGGCGCGCAATCGATTTGTCCCGAGACCGAGGGTTAGACATATTGAACAATGTGTCTTACATTGGAGGCATGAGTTCAACGACGTCTCATGCGGTTCGGTTCGAGCTTCGCTCCGGCGAAACCTGGCGCGACCCCTGGTCCATGTATTCCGCACTGCGCGACCATGATCCGGTCCATCGGGTGATCCCCGAGGGACAGGAAGCCGACGACTTCTACGTGCTGTCCCGCCACGCCGATGTGTGGGCCGCCGCCAGGGACCCCGAGACCTTCTCCTCCGCATCGGGACTGACCGTGGACTATGTCGACCTGGCGGCCGCCGGCTTCGGCGCGGTCAAGCCGTTCGTCTTCATGGACCCGCCCGAGCACACCGACTTCCGTCGCCGGGTTTCGCCGGGATTCACACCGCGCCAGGTGAATTCGGTGGAGCCCGCGGTACGCAGGTTCGTCGTCGAGCGCATCGAGCGGCTGCGTGCGGCGAGCTCCGGCGACATCGTCGAGCAGCTTTTCAAGCCGCTGCCCACGATGGTGGTCGCCCACTATCTCGGGGTGCCGGAACAAGATCACGGCAAGTTCGACGAGTGGACCGAGAACATCGTCGGTGGCGCGGTCGCGGGAGCGGGGCTGGCGGCGGGCGACCAGAACGCCTTCACCGCGGTCGGCGAGCTGGTCGGCTACTTCACCGAGCTGATCGCCCGCCGCCGCGTCGAACCGGGCGACGACACCATTTCGCACCTGCTCGCCTCCGGTCTCGGCGAAGACGGCGACAACGAGGGCCTGATCGCGATTCTCGGCTTCGCGTTCACGATGATCACCGGCGGCAACGACACCACCACCGGCAATCTGGGCGGCGCGGTCCAGCTCCTCACCGCCAATCCGGACCAGCGCGGGCTGCTCATCGAGGACCCGTCGCTCATCCCCGACTCCGTCGAGGAGTTCCTCCGGATGACCTCGCCGGTGCAGGGCCTGGCCCGCACCACCACCCGCGATGTCGAACTGCACGACACCACGATCCCCGCGGGCCGTCGCGTGCTGCTGCTCTACGGCTCGGCCAACCGAGACGAGCGCGAATTCGGCCCTACCGCAGCCGAACTCGACATCCGCCGCAACCCCAAGCGCATCCTCACCTTCAGTCACGGCCACCACCACTGCCTCGGCGCGGCCGCCGCCCGCATGCAGGCGCGCGTCGCGCTCGAGGAACTGCTCGTCCGCTGCCCCGACTTCACCGTCGACCTCGACGCGGTGCGCTGGTCGCAGGGCAACTACGTGCGCTGGCCCGTCTCCGTGCCGTTCCAGGCGGTGGGCGCGTGAGCGGCGACTGGCTGGCCACCGACCGGGCCGATCTGGCCGCCGAGCGCATCCTCGACGCGGCCGCCGAACTGTTCGCCGAACACGGGGTGGCCGCGGTGGGGATGCGCGATATCGCCGCCGCGGCCGGGTGCTCCAGGGCGACCCTGTATCGCTACTTCGACAATCGCCAAGCCGTGCGCATCGCCTTCGTGCACCGCGAGACCCGTCGCATCGTCGCAGACCTGGCCGAACAGGTCCGCGACATCGCCGACCCCGGCGAGCGCATCATCGCCGCGATGCTCGGCGCCATCGCGGCGGTCCGCGCCGACCCGCTGCTCATCGCCTGGTTCCGCCCCGGCGATTCCGGCACGGCGGGCCGCATCAGCCAGGACTCCGACGTCATCGAATCCCTGGCCGCCGCCATGTTCGCCGACACCGACCTCAGCGACCCCGAACGCAGCCGCCTGGCCCGCTGGCTGACCCGCGTCATCGTCTCGTTCCTGGCCACCCCCGGCCGCGACGACGCCGACGAACGCGCCATGCTCCGGGAATTCGTCGCCCCGATCATCACCCGCACCGCCCCCACCTGGGCGGACCGCTGAGGGTCAGGAGCCGGGTTGCGTCTTCAGGCCAGGGTGCTCGGTGCGTGGTTCCGGCATCGCGCACACCATGCCGTCGGCCATCCCGGTCGGCTGCACACCCAGGCCTTGGTTGAGCCGGGCCCGCTGGTTCTCCCAGGCGATGGACGCCGCCAGCTCGGTCAGCTGCGCCTTCGACAGGTGGGTGAGCAGGGTGTCGCGCAACTCGTCGATCTCGACCGCCGGAGTCGTTGTCATCGCCTCGGCGAACGCGATCACCAGCTTCTCCAGCTCGGTATAGGCATCGCTGGTCCGGTACCGGGGCAGGTCGGTGATCTGCTGCCGGGTCAGTCCGCTGGTATGCGCCAGCGCCGATCCGATGTCGAGACAGAACTGGCAAGCCACCAGCCCGGCCGTCTTGAGCTCGGCGAGCTCCTTGAGCCGGGGATCGAGCTTGTTGCTGAACAACAACGCCGTTTCGTAGGTCACGGTCGCGACCCCGATCTGCGGCCGCCGCCCGAGCCACCCGGCCAGATCGCCCCGATTGCGTCGTGCTTGCCCAATTACCTTGGCGTATCCCCTGATTCGCTTGACAACCCGCATCGATAACACCCCTTCGTGTCGGCGATTTGCCTAACTACGAACCTACGCCGGTAGGTCGCCGAACCCCAGGGTGAACCGCGTCGCATTCCTCGGCGAAGGCCGGGGTTCGCGGCCATCAACTAGAACGTGTTCTATATTTGAGGCAAAGTTCCGGCGATCCCTCGGGAGTCCAGATATGTACCAGTGGTCCGACGAAGACCTGATGTTCCGCGATGCTGTGCGCGGCTTCATCGCCAAGGAGGTCACCCCGCACGTCGACCAGCTGGAGAGCGGTGCGCTGCCGCCGTTCGACATCATCCGCAAGCTCTACGCCACCTTCGGGCTGGACGAGATGGCGCGGGAAGGGCTCGAGAAGGCCATCGCCCGGGAAGAAGCGGGCACCACCGGGTCGGGCAAGCCGGGCGGCGGGTTCAGCGGCGCGGGCAGCATGGGCGTCATCCTCAACAGCGAGCTCGCCGGCGTCAGCCTGGGCCTGGTGGCCTCGATGGGTGTGAGCCTCGGTCTCACCGCGGGCACCATCCGCAGCCGCGGCACCCTCGCCCAGAAGAAGCGCTGGCTGCCCGAACTGGTCACCATGGCGAAGGTCGGTGCCTGGGCCATCACCGAGCCCGATTCGGGGTCGGACGCGTTCGGCGGCATGAAGTCCTACGTTCGTCGCGACGGCGAGGACTACATCCTCAACGGCCGCAAGACGTTCATCACCAATGGGCCGTATGCCGACGTCACCGTCGTCTACGCCAAGCTGGACGAGGAGGACGGCACCGACCGCCGCGACCGCAAGGTGCTGACGTTCGTGCTGGACAAGGGCATGCCCGGGTTCGTGCAGAGCCCCGCGTTCAAGAAGATGGGCATGAACTCCTCGCCCACCGGCGAACTGTTCTTCGAGAACGTCCGCATCACCCCCGACCGGTTGCTCGGCGAGACCGAGAACCCGGCCAAGGGCGACGGAAAGGACAGTGCCAAGGAATCTTTCGCGGCCGAACGCATCGGCATCGCCTCGCTGGCGCTGGGCATCATCAACGAATGCCACCGCCTGTGCATCGACTACGCCAAGTCGCGCAAGCTGTGGGGCAAGGAGATCGCGCAGTTCCAGCTCATCCAGCTGAAGCTGGCCGAGATGGAGATCGCCCGGATCAACGTGCAGAACATGGTCTTCAACGCCATCGAGCGCACCGCCGCGGGCGACAAGGTGACCCTCGCCGAAGCCTCGGCGATGAAGCTCTACTCCTCCCGCGCCGCCACCGAGGTGGCGATGGAGGCCGTCCAGCTGTTCGGCGGCAACGGCTACATGGCCGAATACAAGGTCGAACAACTCGCCCGCGACGCCAAGTCCCTGATGATCTACGCCGGCAGCAACGAAATCCAGGTCACCCACATCGCCAAGGGGTTGATCAGCGGGTAGTACGGTCAGCCCGCGTCGACGCCCGCCCCCGCCGCTTCGTCACCGACATGCTCGGCCCCCGGGTAGGTACGAGCCAGCCGGCCGTCGGTGGTGACCAGTGGCATATCGAACTGTTCGGCCAGCTCGACATAGAGCGCGTCGGCAAGCCGGATCGCCGCACGGCGATTCCAGGCTCCCATGGTGAGATTCACAATGTGGTGGCGAGTCAGCGGTGCCCGGGCGAGCCGGCCGAGTGCGGTCTCGACCTCGGCATCGGTCACCAGGCCGGCTCGGTTCAGACGGCCGAGGGCGGAGAGTACCTCCACATCGAAGTGAGCGGGGACGTGGAGCACCGCCGCCGAGATTCGTTTACCGACTGCGGCCGTCCGGTCGTTGTGCACGAGCAGGTCGACCATCGCGCTGGCATCGAGGACGATCTGCTCGGTCTCGCTCATCGACCGAACTCGTCTCGCGCCGCGTCGATCGCCGACATCACCCGGTCGTGCGGGATCTCTGGTCGATCGGTGAGCTCGGCCAACCAGGTCGCGGTCGCGTTCTCCTCGAGTGCGGCGATGATCGCCGCTTGTGTCAACGCCGAAACGTTGACACCGGCCGCTCGGGCGCGTTCGGCCAGTTCATCGGGTACATACACGTTGAGTCTCGCCATCGACCAAGTATACACACTGATGTGTGTATTTCGGCGGCCCATGCTGCTACCGGCGTCTGGCCCCGAGGCAAGCTCCGGCGCCGCCCGCGGCAAAAGTTACGGTGCCGCAATAGGCGGCCCTCGGGTAACAGGGCCCATCGTGGTGGCCGGGTGACGGGACTGATCCTTCGTCAGTACACCCAACCGTCAGTACACCCAACCGAACGGTGGTCCTGGAGGCTGGTCCGCGAACGGATCGTGCGGGAACTGGTTTTGCGGCAGAGCCGGGGACAGGGGCTCCTGCGCGCGAGCGATGAGGCGGGCCGACACGGTGGCGAGGGTGATGATCAGAGCGGTCCAGACGAAGTTCGAGAACCCTGTGATGCGTAGGGGTGTTTGCATTCCCGTGCTGATCCAGCTGAGAAGCCACAATTTCAGCGCGTTGATCGTGATCATCAGGAGCGTTGTCAGGAAGGGCACGCTGATCTGGAAGTCCATTTTGGAGAACAGGCAGGCCAGGGCGATCAAGGTGAATAGTTGCGCCATGCCGGTGCCCGCGTCCAGGGCGACGCCGTCGAGTGTGGTCACCGCAAGCCACAGTCCGCCCAACACGAGCCCGTACTCTGCCAGGACCCGCGCCCCTCGCAGGACTCGACGGTTTCCTCTCAGCAGTCCCAGCATCACGCCACTGACGCTGCAGACTGCGCTTGTCACCAAGCCGGCGAGGGCGATCGGCCAGAATCCGACAAGCCGTACTGGTAGGCCACACGCGTGCCCCAGCCGGGTCGACAGCCACAGCGCCGCGGATGTGGTGGCCCAGACGATGGCGAGGTTCACCAGCAACACGATGAACATCAACAGCGTGAATCGTAGGAAAGGGGCGAAAAAGTCCCAATCCGAGGTATCTGCACCCGGATCCGCCGATCCTGTCGACTGGACTGCGCGGCCCAGCGCGCGATGGAGTCGGCGGTAGGCGAGCGCCGGAAACGCACCCACAGCGGTGAGCGCCGCAGCGATACCCCCTACGAGCCATGCCTGCTCGGGAAGCCGACCGCCGATCCAGAACTCTGGTATCACAGCTACAGCGACCGCCACCGCGGCTGCTGACGCAGCCAGTGCGCTCACCGCCTGCCAGCTGATCCCGGCCCAGAATTGACGACGTGAGTCTCGCTGCGACATGCAGTCCTCCCGGCGATGACGGCAACGCTAGCCGGTCAACAACACATGCTCGGTTGTCGGATCCAGCGCAGTCAGCCGGTCCACCGCAGCCTGGCGCAACGCACGGTCCGCGCCATCGACCACCAGCGCTAGTCCTTCGAAACTGATGGTGCGCAACTAAACCGACTAACTCGATTGGAACATCAGGTCGGGTCAGCGCGGGCCGTTTCTACTGATATCCGGTGGCAAATCTCAACGGACATGAGGCGGGTCGGGTGCCCTGTTTCGGGCGGTGTCGGTCAGACCCTTTCGTTACGTCCGCGTGCGTGCGGACGTGTTCGTGAATAGGCAGTGTGGCAAGGGATTTGCGGGTGCAACCTGTCCACCGTCGGTGGTGCGAGGACGCGTCGGCTACAGGGTCGCGCCGAGCCAGTGCGCGAACCCGAGCAAGCTCTCGGACTGGCGACGTTGCGCAGCGGCGATCCCGTACATCGTTTCCCGCACGGCCGAATGTAGGCGGGTTTGCTGGGGTGCGGCAGTGCGGGCCTTGTTCAGCGCGGCCAATGCGCGATCATGTTTCCCTGCCATGAGCCACGCGCGGGCGTTGTCCTGCCAGTGGTGCCCTGCCCGTGGCGCGGCCATGTCACCGGGCAGTATCAACGCGGCCCCGTCGCGAGCAGCCTTGCCAGGGTCGCCGGCCTCGAGCTCGACGGCGCACGCGTGAATCTCGACGTTGCCCGGACCGAAGTCGGTTGTGTACAGATCGCTCTCGCGGGTCATCGGGCGCGCGAGAGACCGGGCCTCGGCGATGTGGTCGCGCGCCACGTCGAGGCGTCGACCGCGCGCGGCAACGATCGCGCCGCGAAGGTGGGCGTACCCGCGCAGCACCCGTTCCCCCTCGGTGTCTCCGGGCACCAGACCGATACCTCTGTCCACCAACGACATTGCGACATCGGTGGACCCGTGCTCCATCAACAGCCGGGACCGCTTCACCAGCGATCGAACCGCGTAGGCCGAGTCGGTGGTGTGCGCTGCTGCGGCGTCGAGGCGGTCGAGCACCAGAGCGGTGAGCGACGAGTACCCGAGTCGGCAGCACGCCCCCTCGGCGGCGATGTAGGCGGCGCACAGCAGTTGGTAAGCGCGTTCGCGTGCGGCGTCGTCCTCAGCCGCAAGCGCAGCCCCGTGTGCCTTGCGCAGCAGAGCGGGCAGGGCGGCGAGCGCGCGGCGGGTGCGGTCGTTGCGTAGTGATGCCTCTACGGCTGCCAGTTCGTTGGCCAGCTCAGCGACCGGAGGTGGGTCGATTGCCTGCACGTAGACCCCCTCGGCGAGGACTGCACGCAATTCGGCGAGCCCGTCGAGCGGTCCCTCTTCCTCGAGGATGTCTAGGTAGGGCGCACCGGTGAGCCGGTCCGGGTCGACGCCGAGCACGCGGGAGACCGCCGCGATGAACCCCGGCGAAGCAACCTCGCGGCCCTGCTCGACGGCCTTGACCATCGATAGCGAGTAGGCGGCACGAGTCGCGAGCTGGCGTTGGCTGAGGCCGACCACTTTCCGTTCTGACGCAATGGACTGCCCTACGTGCATCCCCATGTATCCGAGCGTACGGGCACGTACACCGCTATGTCGCGCGTTGTCACTGTCCCTTCACTGGCCCTCTGGACTCGTGCCTGCGGCGAATCTGATTCCAGCCCCGCCGCCAGGTCGAGAAATCCCCGGCGGCGGGAGCCAGCCACCGACGAGGGGAGCCAGGGTGTGGGGACGAACTAAGGCCGGAAAACGCGCGCTGACGGTCGACGCGATCCAGGCGCGGATCGCCCGCGAAGCCGGCCAGGCTGCGATCGCTCAGGACGACGAGCAGACCGGCCGCACCGCGTTGATCGTGCACTCGGCGCCGGCGAAGCGGTTCTCGATCGACCAGGCGCGCCAGATAATCCAGGCCCATCGTGGCTGCGACCGAACCATCTGCCCGCGCAAGATGGCCGCGATCAATGTCTTGGTCGGCGCCGGCCTGATGAGGCTGGATCGTCGTGTCGGGTACTGAGCACGAGCCGGGCACGCTCCCGGCAGCGCGGTCGGCGGTCATCGACGCGATGCGCGATGTCGTCGAAGCTGACCGGCCCCGGGTCGCGGGCTGGCTCAACACCTGGGCGCCGGTCGACGAGACCGGCAACGTCGGACCAGTCCTCGCTGTCGGGCCCCACCCCGATGACGACCTGTACGCCGACATCGCGGGTGCGCTGGCTGCGATCGCTGAACCAGCCGAGCCAGGTCCGGTAGCCCTCGACGTCGACGAGCTGTATTCGCCTGCGCTGCAGCGCTTGCTGCAAGTCGCCGAGCGCATCGCTCGCGACAGCGGTGCCACAACTGTCGACGTCGTACACGTCGAGATCGCGCTCGACCGGCTTCGAGCCGAAGGGGACAGCTGATGGACCTCGAGACCTTTACCACCGCGCTACCGATCGCCGCCGCGCTGGTCGCCAGCACGGTCAGCGGAGTCGCCGAAACCACACCACGTATCGAGCCGATCGCTGCGCAGACCTGCTCGGCCGAGTTCTACAACGGTCTGCCCTACGTGCAGCACGACGCTGTCATCGGCGGCGTAACCGTGACCTGCCCGAAGCGACCCAACAGGTTCCATCTTTCGGTGACCGTGGAGTACAAAGTCCGTGGGGGCAGCGGGTGGATCGTCGGGGGCGCGGACGCTACCGACCTGGTTCCAGACCCCGCGGTCACGCTCGCCGCCTATGCTCCGTGCCAGCCTGCAGCAGGGAAG
Source organism: Nocardia sp. NPDC058497 (assembly GCF_042720195.1). Classification (NCBI taxonomy): domain Bacteria; kingdom Bacillati; phylum Actinomycetota; class Actinomycetes; order Mycobacteriales; family Nocardiaceae; genus Nocardia; species Nocardia sp. NPDC058497. The sequence goes on from NZ_JBHXMY010000121.1 coordinate 10,517, forward strand.
ACGGTGGCCAACATGTGGGAGGATTCCAACGGCTCGAGCAAGACCTACACGGCCGAGTCGGCCACGCTGATCACCAGCTGCTGAGGGACGGGCGAGATGCTGCACCAGGCAACGCACACGGTGTGGAGGCGACTGAGCCACCACGTGATCCACCCCCTGCTGGCGGCACGTCGACACCACAGTGACGTACCCGCATATCCGCTGCGCCGCGAGTTCGGCGTGTGGACGATCCGCCCGGATCGTGGCTGGCGCAGCCGCCGATGGATCACGCCGCCGCTGCACTTCACGCGCCACATCCCGGCAGGCGATCGCGACAGCGCCGCAGAGTGGGCGATGGAGAAGCTCGACATCGGCTGATCGGCCAGAGATATGAACGGCCCGGCAGGGTTTCCAGCTGGGCCGTTTCAGCCGCGCGACAGCGTCCTGCACACCTCCGCTGCCCTCGACCGGCTCGATTTCCGGTCCCACCTCGCCGAGCGGTTCGGTATCAGTGAGGGCTGTGCCGGTCCGATTCTCGGCCTGGGGCCACCCGGTCGAAGCATTGAGCTCTCCGACCGGGTGGTTGTGGTCGGCTTATGCCTCGCAGGTGTTACGGGCTGGAGCGCCGTAGAACATCTGGTCGAGCAGGGGCTGGGTCCACAGGAAGTTGGCGGCGTATTCGTTGATGTTGTGGCCGGGGCCGAGGCCGGGCAGGAAGGTGGGAATCGGGGCGTCGAAGAGGTCGACGGTGGCGCCGCGCGAACACCAGCTCTGGGCCACCTTGCGGGCCTGGCCGGCGGGCACGATGTCGTCGTTGTCGCCGGCGATGATCAGGACGGGTGCGCTCGGCATGCCGTTACCGACGCGGTGTTCGTCGAGAATCGCGCTCAGCACGGGGTTTTCGATCAGCAGCTCGGCGATCGGACGTCCGCTGGTGGTCCACTGCCGCGATTGCTGAAGACCGTAGGTGAACGTGGTCTCGAACAGGCACTGGTTGCGGACGGTGTTCAGAATGGCCATGCCGGCCGGGTTCAGAATCGCCTCGATCTCGGGCACGGCTTCGGGATAGACGGCCATCACACTGTTGAGGTAGTAGCCGACGGCGCCGGCGATCGAGGTGCCGTCGAAGTAGCTGAGCACGTCCTCGATGTGCGAGACGGGCGCACCGGCGAAGGTGCCGCGCAGATCGAGTTCGGGCGCGTAGGTGCCGGCGGATTCAGCGGCTGCCGCCGCCGCGCCACCACCCTGGGAGTAGCCCCAGATTCCGACCGGACCGTTCGCGGGGATGCTGGTGCCCGGTAGCCGCTGTGCGGCACGAGCGGCATCGAGCACCGCGTGCGCTTCGGCGGCACGATTGAAGTAGGTGTGGGTGCCCGGGGTGCCCAGGCCCTGGTAGTCGGTTACCACCACGGCGATGCCGCGCGCGAGCAGCAGGTCGATGAACGCGGTCTCGAATTCGAGCATCACGTCCAGCAACGGGCTGTAGTGGACTAATTCGGTGAGCAGTTTGGAGGGGGCGCACTGGTCGCCTTGACCGTGGGTGCCGACCGCGAAGGTGACCAGCGGGCGCTCGCCCGGCCCGGTCCACGGCATGAACGGATCAAGAACCGTCGCCGAGACGGCCATCGGGGCGCCGAGCGCGTCCACGCTCTGGTAGCTGATGAGGGTGGCCCGGGCGGGCACCGCGGGGGCGGTCACCGGCCGGCTGGCGATGATGTCGCCGGGAGCTGCCGAGGGCAGCGGATTCGCCAGGTAGGGGTCGGCCGCGGCGACCGGGACGACCGGTGGTTGCGCGTGCGCGGGTGCTCCGCACAGCAACGCGACGGTGGTGGCGAGACAGCCGACCAGCACGGTCGGCCGCTTCGGCGCGGAGAGACTGGGGGCGAATTTCATCGTATGGCTCCACAGAGGTGATGGATGGGTGGCAGGCATCGACGTCTGATCGCGCGCTGTCCCGCACCCCCCGACCATCCCGGCACCTGACCTAATTGGGCATCGGCGATTGTCAGATTAACAAAAAGCGTCGGCGGATAGCCAAACAGGTGGCGGATGATTTTCGACCCGCTCGCGCCGATCACGGCCGCCGAGGTGGGCAAGAGCGCGGAGTGGCACCGCGCCAGGCCGGCCGCGAAGCGAGCCGCGACCCGCCTTCCTGCGGTGAATGAGTGCCCCCACAGGGACTCGAACCCTGACTTGGCGGATTTTAAGTCCGCTGCCTCTGCCAATTGGGCTATAGGGGCGTCCCGGACAGCCTAGCGACTCGTACGGGTGTACCGGAATCGTGTCGGTAGACAAGGTCGGCCCGGCGTGTGGCCGTTTTACGCGCCGGTCCGAACATATCGCCGACACTGCCGGGGAGTCGGTTGTCAGCGACTTCTTGACGGTGAGTGTGTGGGGGCGGGTGTTGGCGTAGTAGT